>URIA01000016.1 GCA_900547765.1 uncultured Collinsella sp.
TCTCGGAAGGCACGTGCAGACCTTTCGTCATGGCCTCCTACCTTTCTTTCGGGCCTTACTGGCCGAATGTATCAGCGCCCCTCCGTATGGGACGCTGCTTGCTGACAGCTCTAGTTATATCCAAAAACCATCCGCAATTCCACCTCGCCCCCGAACGGTCAGCAAAGTGAGATGAACGGTATATCGCATATGATTCCCCCATGATGTACTTCGGCGTTCTAAAGTAACTTTTCTAAGGTAGACGCTCTTTTTTCTCAAAAATCATTCGCAATTACAACTCCAATCTTTCGATTAGGAATTGCATATCTAAAACGGTTTTATGTATATTAATGACGCTTGTTCGTGTTTCTGTCTGTATTCGATGATATTCAGCTACCTATCATTCTTATTCACACATACTCACCAGTTGAGTGAGGATATAGACCGTTTTTTCACAACGTGACGGGCGTCAGCTCTATGGCTTGTCAGCGTAAGAAGTAGGTAAAGATACCGTTCACGCGATACGTCCGTGCCACAGGTCGACTAAATTGAGACAATAGTGAATAGTGTTAGGCTACCGTCCCCTGTGGGGACTGAACGGACAGATGCATATGCCGAGCAAAATCGAAAAGAAGCAAGCCGCCGCAAAGCTGCGCAAACCGCCGCGCGACTTCTCATACACGCAAAACCGAGAGCTCAGCTGGCTACGCTTTGACAACCGCGTGCTCGACGAAGCCTTCGACGAAACCGTTCCGTTATTCGAGCGACTAAAGTTCGTCTCGATCTTCGAGTCCAACCTCGACGAGTTCCTTATGGTGCGCGTGGGCGGCCTGTCCGATCTGGCGGAGCTCAAAAAACAACCTGTCGACAACAAGAGCAATATGACCGCCTCCGAACAGGTCGATGCTGTCATGGCCGAAATGCCCGGGCTCCTTACCCGTTGGGAGTCCATCTTTAAGAGCATCGAGGGCAAGCTCGACACCTTGGGCGTTCACCGCGCCCACATCGATTCGCTTACGCCCGAGGAGCGCACCTTTGTAACCCGCTACTTCCAGGCCTACGTGTCGCCGGTCATCTCGCCGCTGGTCATCGATCCTCGCCACCCCTTCCCCAACCTGCGCAACGGCGCGCTCTATCTGGCCTGTGGTCTGGACGGCGCCACCGACGAGGAGAGCCTACTGGGCCTTATCGAGATTCCCGCCTCGATGAACCGCGTGGTCGAGATCCCCTCGCCCACCGGCACCTACTCCTACATCTTGCTCGAGGACGTCATCCTCGCCTGCCTGGACAGCTGCTTTGGCTCCTATAAGCCGCTGGATCGTGCGCTGATCCGCGTCACCCGCAACGCCGACATCGATCCGGACGGCGAGGGCGTCGAAGAGGAAGAGGACTACCGCCAGCACATGAAGCGCATTCTCAAGAAGCGCCTGCGCCTGCAGCCGGTAGTGCTCGCGGTCTCGGGGTCGCTCGAGAAGGCGACGCTCAAGACTATCCGCAAGGCGCTCGAGCTTTCGCGCCGCTCTGTCTTTACCTGCGATATCCCGCTCAACCTGGGCTACGTCTTTGGCATTGAGGGCAAGATTCCCGAGCACCTGCGCAACGAGCTCCTCTTTACGCCGTTTAAGCCACAGCCCAACCCCACCATCGACATGACCCGCTCCATCCGCGAGCAGGTGCTGCAGCACGACAAGCTGCTCTTCTACCCTTACGAGGCCATGAATCCGTTCCTGGATCTGGTACACGAGGCAGCCTACGATCCCGAGTGCATCTCGTTGCGCATCACGCTCTACCGCGTGGCCAAGCAGAGCCGCCTATGCGAGTCGCTGATCGATGCCGCCGAGAACGGCAAAGAGGTCACGGTGCTCATGGAGCTCCGCGCCCGCTTTGACGAGCAGAACAACATCGAGTGGGCCGAGCGTCTGGAAGAGGCAGGCTGCACCGTCATCTACGGCTCCGAAGGCTTTAAGTGCCACTCCAAGATCTGCCAGCTCACCTATCGCGAGGGCATGGCGCTCACCCGCCTCACGCTTTTGGGCACCGGCAACTTTAACGAGAAGACGGCCAAACTCTACAGCGACTTTATGCTCATGACAGCTCATCCCGGCATCGGTGAAGACGCCAACCTGTTCTTCCGCAATCTGTCGCTGGGCAACCTGCGCGGCGACTACCGCTTCCTGGGTGTGGCGCCCGTCGGACTGAAACCGCTCATCATGCGCGGGCTTGACCGCGAGATCCAGCGCGCCCTTGCCGGCGAGCCCGCCCGCGTGTTCTTTAAGCTCAACTCACTGACCGACCGCGAGGTTATCGACAAGATCGCCGAGGCATCGTGTGCCGGCGTGCGCGTAGACATGATCATCCGCGGCATCTCGTGCCTCAAGCCCGGTGTTCCGGGCAAGACCGAGAACGTGCATGTCCGCTCCATCGTCGGACGCTTTTTGGAGCACGCGCGCGTCTATGCTTTCGGCGTGGACTCGGACATGATTTACCTGAGCTCAGCCGATATGATGACGCGCAACACCGAGCACCGCGTGGAGATCGCCTTCCCCGTGCTCGACCCCACCTGCCGCGCCCTAGTGCACGAGTACATGGGTATGCAGCTGCGCGACAACGTGAAAGCCCGCAGCCTGACAAGTGACGGCACCTGGGTTCCCGTGGAGCGTACAGGGGGTGAGAAACCCTTCAACTCGCAGGAAGCCCTGCTGGAGCGTGCCTACCGCAACGCCGAGGCCGCGCCCGAGCCCGTCATTGAGGCAAAGCCCGCCCCTTCTCCTGAGCCGCAGCCGGCCACGCCCAAGGTTCAGAAGGTCCAGGCGACCGTCATTGAGCCCGAGCCCGCACCTATACCTCAGCCCGAGCCGCAGGTCACCAAGCCCGCACCCGAGACGAGCGCCCGTCACGATAAGCCCGCCGGCAAGACCAAGGCCATCGAGCGCCATCGCCCCGGTCGTGTGCGCATGGGCCTGGGCCTGATCGGCCTGGGTCTTAAGACGCTCATTACCGGCAAGACGAAATAGTCGTTTGTAGAAGCAGTTTGTAGAAGCGCCCCGCATTTGAGGAAAGCCTCGGATGCGGGGCGCTTTTCCCTGCTACCATGGTGCGGACAACAACACGAATGACAGGCAGGGATATGAAGCTCGCTATAGAATCGATGACCTACGGCGCCGATGGGCTGGCGCACGCCGACAACGGCAAGGCCGTCTTTGTGCAGGGCGCCGTGGCAGGCGACACCGTCGAGGCCGAGGTCGTACAGGACGGCAAGTCGTTCATGCGCGCCCGCACGACCGAGATTCTGGAGCCGAGCCCCGATCGCATTCAGCCCCCCTGCCCCTTCGTTGGCATCTGCGGCGGTTGTTCGTGGGGCAATCTCTCACGCACGGCACAGCTTGCCGCCAAGGAGCAAAACCTGCGCTCCACGCTCGAGCGCATCGGCAAGTTCGCTCCTGAGCAGGTCGATAAGTTGGTACAGCCCATCTGCCACACCAAGGACGACTGGGGCTACCGCAATAAAATCGAGCTCGAACCGACCGTCGTCAACGGTCGCGTGCGCCTTGGCATGCACGGTGTCGACCCCAGCAAAATCGTGACCGTCGATGCGTGCCCGCTGTTCGATAAGCGCTTCCCGAAGGCGCTCAAATCGGTCGTCGGCGCACTCAACTATCTAAGCGGCAGCCATGACTTGGGGCTCGAACGCGTGGGCATTCGCGCATCGCGCCGCACCAAGGCGCTCGAGGTCGCACTCTGGACGCCTACGGGCTCTTTTCCGCGCTCGCAGGTCTCCCGCGTGCTGGCGGACGCCGCTCATCCCACGAGCATCGTGCGCGTGATGAGCAGGGGCGAAAAGAAGGCCCGCCGTGTCTCCAAGGTCGAAATGCTCGCCGGCGAGGGCTCGTGGACCGAGAACATCGCCGAGGGCCAGATGCGCTTGTCTGCCCCGTCGTTTTTCCAAGTCAACACCAAGGGCGCCGAGATTTTGATTGATCTCGTTATGGACGCCCTCGACCCGCAGGAAGACGAGCTTGCCGTGGACCTGTACTGCGGCGCCGGAACCTTTACCCTGCCGCTCGCCCGCCGCTGCGACTTCGTCGCCGCCGTCGAGGCCTACGGCCCGGCCGTGCGCGACCTGCGCCGTAACCTGGAGATCAACAAGCTTGATAACGTCGACGTCATTGGCGGAGACGCGGTGCGCGAGTTCCCCGACCAGGATGCCGACGTCTTGGTGGTCGACCCGCCGCGCGCAGGCCTCGCCCCCGAGGCGATCGACCTTATCGCCAGCACGAGTGCTCGCGATGTCGCCTACGTGAGCTGCGACCCGGCCACCCTGGCGCGCGATCTCAAACGCTTTGTCGAAGAAGGCACCTTCTCCCCCGTAAAGATCACGCCAGTCGACCTGTTCCCACAAACCTTCCACTGCGAGACCGTCGTCCACCTTAGGCGCAACTAGCCACTTAATCATTGCTCAGAAAAATCATTGGGAAATCGAGCGTGGCAAGCGGAGGTCTTCGGGGTATAAGACGGCTAATTGTATGCCGCCTATGAAAGGAACCCTCATGCCCAGCGTTGCCGTTCTCGCCGCCGATGGCTTTGAAACTATTGAATGCTTGACCATGGTCGATGTCATGCGTCGCGGCGGCGTGCGTGCCACGCTCGTCTCGATCATGCCCACGCGCGAGGTCGTAAGCTCGCTGCAGATCCCCGTGACCTGCGATGCGCTCTTTGATGAGATCGACTTTGACGAGTACGACTGCGTCGTGCTGCCCGGCGGCCTGCCCGGTGCCACCAACCTGCGCGCAGATCAGCGCGTCTGCGACGTGGTCTGCGAGTTCGCCGCAACCAAGCACGTCGCCGCCATCTGCGCCGCCCCGTTTATCCTGGGCGAGCTCGACCTGCTCGAGGGGCGCCATGCCACGTGCTTCCCTGGCTTTGAGAAAAGCTTCCCCGAAGGCGCCTATACCGGCGAGAAGGTCACGCAAGACGGCAACATCATCACTGCCAGCGGCATGGCACAGTCCCTCCCCTTTGCATTGGAGCTGCTGCGCACGCTCGCCGGCGACAAGGCCGTCGAGAAGGTCGCCGAGGGCATCCAACTATGATTTTGGCTTCGCAATCGCCGCGCCGCATAGAGCTGATGCGCGAGGCAGGCTACAACATTCGCGTGATTCCCGCGGATATCGACGAAACGCCCTTTGATGGCGAGGCCCCGCTCACGCTTGTCGAGCGCTTGGCACGCGCCAAGGCGGCTGCCGTTGCTGCCGAGCATGCCGAGCCCAATGAGCTAACGGTCGCGGCCGACACCATCGTCACCTTTGACGGCAAGATTCTGGGCAAGCCGGCAACCGAGGACGAGGCGCGCACTATGCTCCGTGAGCTTTCGGGCCGCACGCACCAGGTCGCAACCGGCGTCTGCATCGTTAAGGCAGGCGATACGGCCGCCCCGCATGCCGCCGAAAGCCTGTCCTTTGTCGATGTGACCGACGTGACGTTCTACGAGCTCACCGACGAGCAGATCGAGCACTACGTCGCCTCGGGTGAGCCCATGGACAAGGCCGGCGCCTACGGCATTCAGGGCACAGGAGGACGCATGCTCGTGCACGATATTTCGGGCGACTTCTATAACGTGGTGGGCCTACCCATCGCCCGCGTCGCGCGCGCGATTCAAAAACTCTCGTAATTGCATCTGGCGCTGGGTATCCCCCGGCGCCTACAATTTTGGCGTACCGTACGGATCCCGACCGGGCACAAGGCGCGGCGGAAAACCGATAGGAGTTAAACATGGATACACTGCTCGAGGCCATTGACGTCTGCGATGTCGATGGCTTTTGCTATGGCAACTATACGGACGAGGAGGCCGGCACCGGTTGCACCGTAATCGTGGCACCCGAGGGCGCCACCGGCGGCGTTGACGTTCGCGGCGGTGCTCCAGCATCGCGCGAAACCGACCTGCTGCGACCCGAGAACACCGTCGACAAGGTCCACGCCGTCTGCCTTTCGGGTGGATCGGCCTTTGGCCTCGAGGCTGCAAGCGGCGTCGCTCGCGAGCTTGAGAGCCGCGGCATCGGCCTTCCCGTCGGCCCCACGCAGGTGCCTATCGTGTGCTCCAGCTGTATCTTCGACCTCGCCTTTGGTAACCCCACCGTGCGCCCCGACATTGAGGCCGGCATCGCCGCCGTGCGCGAAGCACTCGACAACACCCCCACCACGCTCGAGCAAGGCAATGTGGGCGCCGGCACCGGTGCCACCGTAGGTAAGCTCATGGGCCCCGCCACCTGCATGAAGGCCGGCCTTGGCGCTGCCGCCGTGGCGCTCGGCCCCATCAAGGTGGGCGCCGTGGTCTCGGTCAACGCCTGCGGCAACGTTGTCGACCCCTTCACCGGCGAGTGGGTCGCCGGCATGCGTGCCGCAGCCGATAGCGACCAGATTGTCGACATGGAACTCGCGGCCTTTACTGCCGCAGGATCCATGCAGATGCCGCTCGACCGCACCAACACCACCATCAGCTGCATCGTCACCAACGTGGAACTCACTAAGGCACAAGCCACCAAGGTCTCCCAGATGGCCGCAGACGCCTACGCACACGCCATCCGTCCCACGCACACCACCAACGACGGCGACACCATCTACACCCTCGCCAGCGGCAAACTGGGCACCCAGGCAAGCGCCGCCGTTCCCCTAGACCTGCTGGGCATGCTCGCAGTAAGGGCCCTGGAAACCGCCATCGTAAACGGAGCCAAAACCGCAAAAACCTCCCACGGCATCCCCGGCGCCGCAAAGTAAACTAGCTCGTCCGGTTGCCCGGTGGGGCTTGGTTATGTTTGCTGCTCTACAGTCCTGGCTCGCACGAAGAGCACATTAAGTGCTCTTCGGCTCGTGCGGAACTCGCGACAAACATAACCAAGCCCCACCGGGCAACCTACCAACCAAGTCTTTTCAGCCCAGGCCCCTGTGTACCGCGCGTCGAAGAACTTCAAATTCAAATAACCTGACAATCGATTCTTATGGCAGAAGCCCCTTGGCCTTTAGTTTGATACAAGTTCCGCACGAGCCGGAAAGCACTTAATGTGCTTTCCGTGCGAGCAGGACTGTTCGCAGTAGCAAACTAAAGGCCAAGGGGCCCAGTCAACCTATCAGCAGCGATTACTCGGCAGCTAGTTGAATTTGAAGATCTTTGAGGCAAGACGGTATAGGCCGAGTGTGGTTTTGTCTCCGGCCCGTCCGCGCAGATTGGTAAAGAAGCCCACCACGCCGTAGCGAGCGCGACGATACATGCGCTCGTCATAGGCCTTCAGATCACTCCACAGCGTCTTCAGACGCTCATCGGCACAATCCTCGTCGGAAAGCTTGGTGAGCACCGAGCAGATCGCCATCATCATGGTGAAGTAGCCCATCATGTACGAACGCAGACGCGACGACTCGACATCGCTGTACAGGTGGTACGACTCCATCATGATACGCGTAACACGGAACTGCTGGTCCAGACGCTTGACCATCGTGGCCTCGTTGACACTCTGGCCCTCGCGACCGATAAAGTAGCGATAGAGGTCGATGTCGGCGTAGTACATGGTCTTACAACGCGGCAGCGGCACGTAGGCGTAGATGTTGTCCACATAGAACGTGTGCGGCGGCATGGGCAGGTTGGACTCGCGCAGCACATCCGTGCGATAGCACAGGCTGTGCATGAGCAGATTCTGGTCCAAACGGAAATGGCCGATCTGGTCCCAGGTAAAGATCTTTTTTCGAGGCAGGGCAAACTTGTAACCAATGGCCGTATGCGTACCCTCGTAAACCTTCTCGTACACGTAGTTCGAGATAAACAGGTCAACGCGCTGGTCGCGCTCTTCAAAGCCGCGCAGAATCGACAGCATGGTCGAAAGGGCAGCGCCGTCAAGCCAGTCGTCCGAGTCGACGACCTTGTAGTAGGTGCCCTGCGCCTCGCGCAGACCCGAAAGGACGGCAATACCGTGGCCGCCATTCTCCTGGTGCACCGCGCGGATGATTCCAGGATAACGGGCCTCCCACTCGTCGGCCTTGGCGGCCGTCTCGTCCTTGGAGCCGTCGTCCACCACGATAATCTCGATATCGGTGGCGTAATTGCTCCCCTCCAGAATGGAGGTGATGCAATGGTCCATGTCCTTGGCAGCGTTATACGAGGGAATACCGAATGTTATGACTTTATGCATGGCAGGCGATAATCTCATCCGAAAGATCGAGGGCGGAATTGGTCACGGCGTCCATGTCGTAGTAGCGATACTCAGCGAGACGACCCACCGGATGGAAGTTCGTCAGGTTCTGGACGCGCTCAAGATAGCGCTCGTAGAGCTCACGGTTCTCGGGCTCAAGAATGGCGTAGTACGGCGTCTCGCCCGAACCGGGCGTATAGGCCTTGGAGTATTCCTTCATGATGGTGGTCTTGCCGGGCAGGACCTGACCGGTCATGTTCTTGAACTCGGTAATGCGCGTGTAGTCCTCGCTGGTGGTGTAGTTGACGGTGCCAACGGGCTGGAACTGATCCATATCGAGCGTCTCGAACTTCATGTCGAGCGTGCGGTACGGCAGGGCGCCCAGGTCGAGGTTGAACAGCTCATCGAGCGGACCGGTGTAGACGATCTCGCCGCCATAGACCTTGCCGTCAACTTTAACGGTGGTCTCGTCAATCTCGAACAGATCGCGGGCGTCCACGTCGCAGAACACATCGATCAGATCATGGTCAAGCATGTGCTCGAACAGCGCGGTGTAGCCGTCCTGCGGCATACCCTGGAAGGGGGCCTGCGGGAAGTAGCGGTCGTCATCGCCCACAAAGACGGGGACGCGGCCAGTGATCGAGGGATCGATCTGGTCGGGCGTTTGACCCCACTGCTTCATGGTGTAATGCAAAAAGACGTTCTCGTAGACGTAGTCGGCAACCTCGGCAAGATCCGGGTCGTTCTTCTTGCGCAGCTCCATAATGGGAACCTTGACATCCTTGCCAAAGGTCTCCACGAGCTTTTGATACAGCTCCTCGCCGCGCTCATCGCCAAAAGCAAGCTTGAGGCTCGCGTGGTTGAAGGGCACGGGCATAAGGGTGCCGTTGATGTTGGCAAGCACCTTGTGCTGATAGTCCGTCCACTTGGTAAAGCGCGACAGGAAATTGTGCACGCGCTCGTTAAAGGTGTGGTAAATGTGCGGACCGTATTCGTGGACCAGGATTCCAGCCTCGTCAGCGCAGTCGTAGGCATTGCCTGCAATGTGGCTACGACGCTCCAGAACGGCAACGCGATAGCCGATAGTCTCGGCAAGACGGCGGGCGCAAACGGCACCAGCGTACCCGGCACCGACAACGATCATGTCGTACGCACCGGCATTAAAGCCTTCAGGCAGGCCTGAGGTAATCTGCATCGATACTCCTTGTCAAAAGCCACACGCTTTTTAACTGGGCTTTTTCTCGAACATACGTCGAGACATATTTATCAGAGCGATTATAGCGCTAATGCGTCCTATAATGAGCTTGCCACACAAGGAAAGCTCAAGCACCGTGGCGTACATAATTGAAAGGTAAACCCGCTAGCAGCGGGTTTATTCGTGTACAGCCGAGGGCCTGGAGCTTAGCGGAACGCTTGTAAGGAGTAACATGAGCGATTTCCTAAACCGTATGAAGTCTGCCGCCAAGGCCGACCTTAAGACCATCGTCCTGCCCGAGGGCGAGGACCCGCGCACCATCGTCGCGGCGAACAAGATCATCGAGGAGGGCCTGGCCAGCATCGTCATCCTGGGCAACCCCGATGACATCAACGTTCCCGGCGCCACCGTCATCGACCCGCGCAACGCCGAGAAGCACGAGGAGTACGCGCAGAAGTTTGCCGAGCTCCGCGCCAAGAAGGGCGTCACCATCGAGCAGGCTCGCGCCCAGGTGATGGACGCCACCTACTTTGGCACCATGATGGTCAAGATGGGCGATGCCGACGGCCTGGTCTCCGGCGCCTGCCACTCCACCGCCGACACCCTGCGCCCCGCGCTGCAGATCCTCAAGACCGCCCCGGGCACCAAGCTGGTCTCGGCCTTCTTTGTGATGTGCACCGACACCCCGCAGTTCGGCACCGACGGCACGCTGATCTTCGCCGACTGCGGCCTCAATATCAACCCGTCCTCTGACGAGCTCTCCGAGATCGCCATCGCCTCTGCCCACTCCTGGTCCACCTTCATGGGCAACGTCGAGCCGCACGTGGCCATGCTCTCCTACTCCACCATGGGCTCCGCCGGCGGCGAGGTCGCCAAGAAGGTCCAGGAGGCTGTGAAGTTCTGCAAGGAGAAGGCTCCCGAGCTCGCCATCGATGGCGACCTGCAGCTCGACGCCGCCATCGTCCCCACCGTCGCCCAGCTCAAGGCTCCCGGCTCCTCCGTCGCCGGTAAGGCCAACGTGCTCGTGTTCCCTGACCTCGAGGCCGGCAACATCGGCTACAAGCTGGTCCAGCGCTTCGCCGGCGCCGACGCCTACGGCCCCATCCTGCAGGGCATCGCCAAGCCGGTCAACGACCTGTCGCGCGGCTGCTCTGCCGACGACATCGTGGGTGTCGTGGCCATCACCGCCGTCCAGGCTCAGATGGCTGAGTAGCGGACGTATCCCATCGAAGGCTGCACAGGCTAACCCCTGAAAACGTCCTCGACCAATGAAACGCCCCCGTTCTGCTCCTTCGGAGCCACGAACGGGGGCGTTTCTGGTCTGCGGAATGTTTTCAGGGGTTAGCCTGTGCGGCCTTCTACCGCTACGTGGTATTCAGGGTATCTGGAGTGGACGGCGGCTTGGCTACGAGCTGGGGCTGAAGATCTGAATGATTGGGTGTCGTTGCTGAAAGTGCAGGCGTTGCTGGTGGCGATCACTTTGGGACTCGGATTTCCGCTTGCTAGCAAAAAGGCCTCCGGAGCTGTTGCTCTGGAGGCCTTTCGTTTACTTGCAAATGCGCGCGCTAGTTGTTCTTGGTCAGACGCTCGACGTCGCGGGCGATCATGTATTCCTCGTCGGTAGGGATGACCATGACCGTGACGGCGGAACCGGCGGCACTGATGACCTGCGGGCCGTTGCCCACAGCCTCGCGGTTCTTGTTGTTGTCGACGCGCACGCCCAGCCACTCAAAGCAGTCACAGAAGGCCTTGCGAATCGACCAGTCGTTCTCGCCGATGCCGGCGGTAAAGGTGATGGTATCCACGCCCGCCATGGAAGCGATCATGGAGCCGGCCTGCTGCATAGCCTTATAGGCGAACATATCGAAGGCGAGCAGGCAGCGCTCATCTCCCTCGGAGGCGCGCGTGCGGATGTCGCGGGCGTCGTTGGAGATGCCCGAGATGGCAAGCAGGCCGGACTGCTTGTTCATCATGTCATCGACTTCCTGGTAGCTGTAGCCGCCCTCGCGCTGCAGGTAGCACACGGTAGCCGGGTCAATGGAACCACAACGGGTGCCCATCATCAGGCCGTCGAGCGGCGTGAGGCCCATCGTGGTATCGCGGCATACGCCGTCCTCGATGGCTGCAAGCGAGGCGCCATTGCCCAGATGGCACGAAAGCAGGCGGTGGCAGCGCGAACCCAGGATCTCCTTGGCCATCATCCACTCGTAGCGGTGGCTCGTGCCGTGGGCGCCGTACTTGCGCACGTGATACTTGTCGCACACGTCCTTGGGCAGGGCGTAGGTGTAGGCGACCTCGGGCATGGTCATGTGGAACGAGGTATCGAAGACGGCCACGTTGGGCAGCTCCGGATACTTCTCACGGCAGTACTCAATCGCTGCGGCCTCGCCGTAGTTGTGCAGCGGGGCGAGCGGCGCCACCTCGAGAATCTTAGCCATGACCTCATCGTCGACGACCGCGGAATCATCGAAGTACCAGCCGCCCTGAACGATACGGTGGCCGATGCCATCGATCGTAAAGTCGGTCTTCTCGAGCTCCTCGAGCACGCGCGCGATAGCCGAACGGTGGTCGGGGAAAGGAATCTCCTCGGTCTGCTTGGCACCACCGTTCTCGGAATGGCCAAAGATACCCATCTCCGAGCCGATACGCTCGCAGTTACCCTTGGCGAAAACCTCGCGGGTATCGGTGTCCAAAAGCTGATATTTAAGGCTCGAGCTGCCGGCGTTGACAACAAGTACGTTCATGAGACTCCTTCGTGATTACAGTACGGTCGGCAAACCCATAAGGCGGCCGTATCCTTAATAAGAAGTTATCAGAATTCAATAAATATCTATTAAACTCTTCGCTCAAAGTGCATAAAAGGGGGCTGAACGGCACAAGGCCATCCAGTCCCCTCCCCTTGCATCAATTACTTGCCGTTAACGATGCGCTCGACGTCGGAAGCGATCATGAACTCCTCGTCCGTGGGGATGACGAAGATCTTGACCTTGGAATCCTTGGCGGACAGGCACCAAGCGCCGTCGCCGCGCAGGGCGTTGCGGGCATGGTCCATCTTGACGCCCATAAAGGCCAGACGGTCGGCCACGCCAGCGCGGACGGCCGGAGCGTGCTCGCCGATGCCAGCGGTAAAGACAAGCGTGTCCATGCCGCACATGGAGGTTGCCATCTCGGCGGCCTTGGCGGCAATCTTGTAGACGAACATGTCGAAGGCGAGCTGAGCCTCGGGATCGCCGGCAGCAGCAAGCTCCTCGACGTTGCGGCAGTCGTTGGTCTTGCCGCCGGTCACGGCCATGAGGCCGGACTTCTTGTTCATCATCTCGTCGACCTCGTCGAAGGTGTAACCGCCCTCGCGCTGCAGGTAGCACACGGTAGCCGGGTCGATGGAACCGCAGCGGGTGCCCATCATGACGCCGTCGAGCGGGGTAAGGCCCATGGTGGTGTCCATGCACTTGCCGTCCTCGATGGCGCACAGGGAGGCGCCGGAACCGATGTGGCACACGACGACCTTGCGGGCCTCGCCGTTGGTCATCTCGGCGACCTTCTTGGAGATGTAGCGATAGCTGGTGCCATGAGCGCCGTACTTACGGATGTGCAGCTTGTCGCAGACGTCCTTGGGCAGGGCGTAGGTCTTGGCGACCTCGGGCATATTGAAGTGGAAGGCGGTGTCGTAGACCGTGGCGTTGGGCAGGTCGGGATACTGCTCCAGGCAGAACTCGATAACGTTAGCCTCGGGGTTGTTGTGCAGCGGGGCGAGCGGAGCGACCTCGCGGATCTTAGCGAGAACGTCCTCGTCGACGAGGGAGGAATCGCCAAAGTACCAACCGCCCTGAACGATGCGGTGGCCGATGCCCTCGATCTTGACGCCGTTAGCCTCGAGGTCCTTCAGGACGACCTCGATGGCGACCTTGTGGTCGGGGAACTCGATGTTCTCGGTCACCTTCTTGGAGCCGTTGGCAGCGTGGGTGAAGGTACCGCCGGTAAAGCAGACGCGCTCACAGGAGCCCTTTGCGGACACCTTGTGGGATTTGGTATCGATGACCTGATACTTAAGGGTCGAAGATCCTGCGTTGACGACCAGAACGTTCATGTGTCTCCCTACTAACAGGCGGTGTGGCGCCGCCAGGTTACATACGCTTCAATAATAAACCCAAACGCCCTCGAGCTCGGGTTTATTGCGTTGATATATAAGTTATCGATGCATGCATGCTCATGGTCTTCGACTTGTAAGGCGAAATAGCGCGGGGACATACGCCAGAGAAGAAATCCCAAGCGCAACAAGCAGCACAACCCGAATACCCACAACGCTACTCAACACAGCATTGAGCAGATAGAAAAGAACGGCGCCCACCGCCACCATCTGGCTTTGAACCGAAATCAACGAACAGAGCATCGATGAATCGGCAGCATTTTGAAAAACTGAGTATTTGATCGGAGCAAATAACGAGTAGGCAACCGTCTGCAGCACATAGAAAACGGGCAACAGGTCAACCGGAATAAAAGGGGTTAAAAACAAAGCAGCTAGAATGAGACGGATGATGCCGCAAATACGCGCAAAAAGCCTCTTGTCGACATGAGCAATTACGCTGGGCACGATAAACCCTATGGAGGCGGAGACAAGGAGCTGGACCGCAATGGTCATGCCCGAAGCGACGGCACCCATTCCACGGGCTGCGAGCAGCAGTGAGAAAAAATCTTCCAGAGCGACAAAAGCAAATGCCTGAGAACAGTCCATGACGAACGCCGAGCGAAGCGTGCCATTGCCCGCAATGGCAGTCCAAATCATCCTCGGGCTAATTCCACGCTCGGGCATCACGGTGGTGTCCCCTCTTCGTCCATCAGGAATACAGGCAACGACAACCAACGTCAAAAGCATTGCAGCGATATCGATCGAAAGACCGATGAGATACGCACCGGCAGACGAGATGAAACCGCCCACACAAGCTGAAAGGGCGTATGACGCATAGAAGACAAAACGTTCAACTACATTTAGCCTCACGAGATGGTCCCGAGAGACGCTGTCAATAAAAATCGCTTCGATGGACCCGCTCACGCATGCAACGGTAAAGCCTTTAAGAGCAAACGCACCCATTAAAAGCAAAGGAGATCGGACAAGGAGCAGAGCGACGTAGTATCCGAGCATCCCCGCGACGCCAACAAGGCCGCTTGCCTTTCGTCCAAACCTGTCAGCAATATAACCAGTAGGAACCTCAAGAATGAACTTGCTCACTTGGTATGTAATCATCATGCTGGAAATCGCCAGCATCGAGAAACCAACAAACTCAAGGTAAACCGTCAGAAAATACAAGATGGTGCTGAAGTTCGACAGGAAAACGAACGTCATATAAAGCAAAACAATACGTTTTTCATGCTTCGCCCTCCAAGAGTCGATAATCCAAACCGAAATCTTGAAAAAGTATGAGAGCAAAGCCGTCAACCATGCGTTACGAAGCGTCAATATTCACTTGACGACGCGATGTCAAATAGTCTCACGAAGCGAGATGGCGCAATAGATGAAGGAAAACCGTCTGGTGTCGATCAGTCCACGCATTTTGCCGATAGCAAAAGTAGATAGGCAAGGTTACGTCACGCGATCCTTCAATGGAGCACTCGCTCACTTCTGATCCATCCGATGCGAGAGAAGAGCCAGATAAACTCAATATCAATCCCCCAGCTTGAAGAAACTCAATCTGAGCCCTGCTTCCGTATTCGACATCACGGAAACGGAAATTAACGAGCTGGGCTTCGGGACATTGGTTAATTGCATTGAGACAGGGTGACAAATTAATTGGAACAGCGAGCCTGCCGCCCAGTAGCTCACGAATAGTCATAGCTTCCACAGATTGATGACCCGCCGGGCACGAAAGAACCTTGAGCTCCTTTTCGCCCAAGTACTTCGAAGAAAGGGCGCTGCCCCGTGGTTCCTCAAATGAGATGGCTGCATCCGAAATCCCAAGCATGAGCGACTCGAAGCATGTAGCCGTTGGCTGATGCCACACATCGAGGTGAATCTGAGGATGCAAGCTTTCAAACGAGTCGTACCAGTTTTCAGAAAAAAGGAGCCCCCGTCCGTGAAGGCAGGGGGCGTAAAGACGAAAATGGCCGTCGGGCGAAACGCCGTCGCCCATCGATTGAGCGTACTTTTTGAGATCATCGACTTGTGCCAAGACCATGCGTGCACGACGCGCAAACTCCCGGCCCGCAGGAGACAAAGCAGCCTCCCCCGTCGATCGATCGAGCAAAGCAATCTGATACTCAGATTCCAACTTCTTAATTGCCGACGAAACGGCCTGTGGACTCACATGGACGGCGCGAGCAGCCTTGCGCACGCCGCCATAGCTCGCTACTGCTTGAAGGTATTCGAGTTGAGAAAGCTGCATAGATTACTCCAAAGGCAGCCAAGGCGACGGACTGCGCGCCCTCAGATAAGGTTCTCGCCCAAGTTCTTGCCGCCGAGGACGTGCATGTGGAAGTGCATGACGGTCTGGCCGGCGTTAACGCCCTTGTTGGAGATGACGCGGAAACCGTCCTCCAGGCCCTTGGCCTTAGCAACCTCCTGGATGGCATGGGCCATGGCGCCCATGGTCTCGGCGGGCACGTTATCGGCGATGTCACTGTAGTGCTTCTTGGGGATCACGAGCGTGTGGACCGGTGCCTGGGGATTGAGGTCGTCGAACGCGATGACCTGGTCATCCTCGTAGACGACGGTCGAGGGGATCTCGTGGTTGGCAATTTTGCAGAAGATGCAATCACACATGGTTGGTTCCTTTCTCACAGACCAAGGTAATTATATTTGGTCGGGATGGTTAGAACGAAAGGTTGTCGTCGGTGTTGGCGGCTTCGCCGTCGGCGAGCACGTCGTTGCCGTCGACGTCCTTCAGGAGCACCGAGACCTTCTGCTCGGCATCGGACAAGCGGGTACGCAGGCTCTTGAGGAGCTCGACGCCGCGGGTATAGCTCTCAAGCGACTCCTCGAGCTCCATATCACCCGACTCCAAGCTGCGGATGATGAGCTCCAACTCCTGTGAAGCCTGCTTGTACGTAAGCTGCTCGACCGGGGTCTTCTCTGCCATATCTGTTTCCTTTCCTAAAGGTTTATCGCTATGAAACGCGGCCTACTCGACCGTATCGACCGTTGCCGCCACGTTGCCGTCTGCCATGCGCACGCGAATGGCGTCACCGGGCTTAAAGGTCTTGGCGCTCGTGGCCACCCCATCATCGCTGTACGCGATGGAATAACCACGGGCAAGCACCTTGAGCGGCGACAGGGCATCGAGCGAGGCTGCCGCACGGCCCAGGTCGGATGCTGGCTTGTTGAGCATCGTGCGCCCCTGATGCTCCAGGCGGGAGCTTGCGAGCGTGAGCGCATGGCGCTTGCCATCGAGTCCTGAGGTGCTTGCGATCAAGCGCTCGGGCAGACGCTCAAAGTTGGAGCGGAATGCCCCAACCGAACGCGTTATGGCGCCGGACAAACGATCGGCCGTCAGGGCAAGCTCAGACTCGCGACGCTCAACCATAAACGTTGGGTCGTTGAGGCACGGGCGGCATGCGGCCGCATCGAGCGCATCGCCCAAGCGAGCCGTATAGGTATCCCAGGCACGGCGACCGCGCTGATCGAGCATCTCCAGGTCGACCTGGGCCGACCCAATCATCGATGCCATCGCAGCACCCAGACGTTGATAGCGCGCCTCGAGCACATCGGCCAACTCCGTCATAGCCGGCGCCACCGATTCGGCCGCCGCCGTAGGCGTGGAGGCGCGACGGTCGCTCACCATGTCGCAAATCGAGGTATCGGGCTCATGGCCAATGCCGGTCACCACGGGCACGGGACAAGCCGCCACCGCGCGGGCAAGCTCCTCGTCATTAAAGGTCATGAGGTCCTCAAAGGAGCCGCCGCCGCGCACCAACAAAATACAGTCGGGCGCCGGCGTAATGGAAGCGGCGCGGCGCAGGCCCTCAATGAGCTCTGTCGGCGCACCCTCGCCTTGTACCTTGGCACCCACGCAGACGAGCTCGACGAGCGGGTTGCGACGACGCAATGTGCGCTTGACGTCGTCGATTACGGCACCCGAAAGCGAGGTGACGACCGCCACGCGGGAGCAGAACACCGGGATGCGGCGTTTGCGCGCTTCGTCCATCAGACCCTCACGGCGTAGCTTTTCGGCCAGTTGCGCCACTTGTTGACGCAGCAGACCCTCCCCCGCCAGCGAAAACGAGCGAGCGACAAAGCTCATGCGGCCCGTAGCCTTATAGAGATTGAAGCTGCCCTTAAAGCTCACCTGCATACCGTCGCGCAGATCGAACGTGCGCTTGAGATAGGCACCCTTCCAAATGATGCAGTCAACGGCGGCCGAATCGTCCTTGATCTGGAAATAGCAGTGGCCGCTTCGGGCATTGGGGCCACGGAAGCCCGTGACCTCGCCCAGAACGCTCAGCTGCGGAATCGCATCGAGCGCGCCAGCGGCGATCTCGACCGCCTGGCTCACGCTGAGCTCTTTGCGCTCCTGCTCGTCCGAGCCGTCGAACTCGGCGGAAACGCTATTGCCGGTTAGATTCCAGCCTGCCACGCAGCCTCCTTTCGTCATCGTGCACTAGGGCTCCGGCCCTGCGCAAATTCAAGTCCAACACATAGTACAGCGCCGCGGGGACACAAATCCCCGCGGCGCCTGTCAGTCCCATTTGTTATCGGTTGGAGTTTCTGTTGTAGCGAGCCATAAGGTAGAGCAGCTGAATAATCGAGGTGAGCGCCGCTGCCACATAGGTAAGCGCAGCTGCCGTCAGCACCTTCTTGGCACCGTTGACCTGCTTGGAGCTCATACCCGACTGCTCAATGTAGGCCACAGCGCGGCGGCTGGCATCGATCTCGACCGGCAGCGTAACCAGCTGGAACAACACGCTAAACGAGAAGAAGATCAGTGCGAGGGATGTGAGCCCGGCAATGTTCATAAACAGGCCCAAGAGCAACACGATGGTCCAAGTGTTCTGGGTAAAGTTGACAACCGGAACCAGGGCGGTACGCACTTTCATCATGGCGTAGCCGCTTTGACGCTGGGCGGCGTGGCCCGCCTCGTGACAGGCGACGGCAACGCTTGCGACCGACCCGCCCGAACGGTTGGCATCCGACAGATATAGGTTGTTGTCCTGCGGGTTGTAATGGTCGGTGAGCTCACCGGCGACACCCTTGATACCCACGGCACTGCAACCGTTGGCGTCGAGCATGCGGCGAGCGACCGTGGCGCCCGTATCGCCGTCCGAGCGCACCTTAGACCACGTCTTGTACGTCGAGTTGATATAACTCTGCGCGGCAAGGCCAAGCACCGTGCAGACAAGAACAACCA
Organism: uncultured Collinsella sp.; assembly: GCA_900547765.1. Taxonomy (GTDB): domain Bacteria; phylum Actinomycetota; class Coriobacteriia; order Coriobacteriales; family Coriobacteriaceae; genus Collinsella. Next base: position 18,684 of record URIA01000016.1, read on the forward strand.
GCAGGTACAGCGGGTCAATGCCAAAGCCGTATCCATAGTAATAGGGCATGCGAATTCCTCCGAATCGAGTTACACGTTGGAGGCATTCTACCCACTCAAGCGGCTAGGCTTCCCTACAGGAGCTCGATTTTGCCGTCCTTCACCGTCAACCCCATGTTGCCCGAGAGCAGATCGTCCAGGCGCGAGCCCACGAGCTCAAAGCGCCAGCCTTCGCGCAGGGGGCTTTCCTCGGGATGCTCAATATAGTCGGCCAGGTCATCGCGCGAGGCGATGACCGAGGTCGCCACGCCCGAGCGCTCGGCAACCAGGCGAATGAGCGCATACATCAGGTCCGTCACGCTCTCCAGCTCCGGCGAAATCTGACGGTGCCCGCGCACCATGAGCGGCAGGCGATCGTGCGGGCAGCTCGCACCGCGCTTAATGGCCATGAGCGCGCCGTCCACGTCGCGCTCCCCCAGCTGATCGGTGCCGCGGATGCTGCGGAACTCCTCAACACGAACGGGATTACGTTTAACCAGGGCCAGCAGCGTATCGTCGGACATGACCCACTTGCGCGGGATGTTGCGGCGCTCGGCGCGGTCCTCGCGCCAAGCGGCAAGCTCACGCGCGATGCCCAACTGGTGGCGGCTACAGGAGTTGATGCGCTTGACCTTGCGGAATGCCTCGTGACGATCGGCGCGGTAGTGCGACTCGTCGGCCAGCGGGCGCAGCTCGTCGAGCACCCAGTCCACCCGGCCCAGCTCGCGCAGGCGACTCATCATCTCGGTATAGGCGACGATCAGGTACTTGACGTCATCGATCGCGTACTCGATCTGCTTATCGGTCAACGGGCGGCGCGACCAGTCGGTCAGTGACTCGGTCTTGGGCAACGAGACACCGCAAAACGTCTGCACGAGCGCGCCGTAGGAAATCTGCTGGCGCTCGCCCAAAAAGGCGGCGGCCACCTGCGTGTCAAAAATGGGACGCGGCAGCACGCCCACGGTATGGAGCATAACCTCCATATCCTGCGAGCACGCGTGGAAGACCTTGGTCACGCTCTCATCGCCCATAAGCTCGGCCAGCGGCGACAGGTCGTCGATCACCAGAGGATCGACCGCGACGCTCTCGGCAGGGGTGGCAATCTGGACCAAGCACAGGCGCGGGTGGAACGTGCGCTCGCGCAAAAACTCGGTATCGACGGCAATCGCGTCGAACTCGCGGGCGCGCTGGCAAAAGTCGAGCAGAGCCTGATGTGTGGAAATGTACATATCAACCCATCGAATAAGGTTAGGCCCGAAAAACACGGGTAGGATATCGGCATTGCCTTACAACTATACTCGGTTAGTCACAGAACGGGAACGTAAGTATGCGCTGCCTTATCATCCACAACCCGGCATCGGGCCCCAGCTCAGATGAAATCTACGCGTTCACGCACGCCCTCGCGCAGGGCGGCGACGAGGTCGTGATGCGCTTTATCGGCGATGGCATGGAACCCGAGGACGCCGTGGCAGACGTGCGCGAGTTTGATCGCGTGGTCGTTTCGGGCGGCGACGGCACCGTCTCCAACGTGCTCGACCAAATGCGCGGGTGCGGTGTCCCCACGCTCGTCTTCCCCTCCGGCACAGCCTGCCTGTTCTTTAACAACATCGGTAATGCCCCCGAGGCAGCGGCGCTTGCCAAGGCTTGCCGCGCCGGTCGCACGGTCAAAGTGGACATGGGCGAGCTCTTTTGGCTCGACGAGAACGGCAACGAGAGGCGCCACGGCTTTATCATCATCGCCGGCTCGGGCTTCGACGCCGAGATCATGATGAAGGCCGCCCCCGCCAAAAACGACATCGGCGAGATCGCCTATTTCCTGTCGGCGCTCGCCACACCCAACCCCACGGTGGCGCATTTTACGATTGAGCATGACGGCATTGTCGAGGAGCTCGATGGCATCTGCTGCATGGCCGGCAACACCTCGGTCATTCAAAACGATATCAACCTGTTCCCCGATTGCCGCATGAACGACGGCATGGTCGACATCGCGGTCATCGAGCCCGTAAAAACCGTCCAGCTCCTGCCCACCGTGATCACCGCCGCGCTCGACCCCGCCGGCAAGGTGCTCGGCCGTCCGCAGTTCAAGATCATCCAGACCAAGGAAGCCAAAATCACCTGCACGCCGTCGCTGGGCATGCAGTTCGATGGCGAGATCATCTCCAGCAACTCGGGCGTCTTTGGAGCCCGCGCGCTTCCGCAATGCCTCGACCTCATCGTCGACGAATTCTCCCCGCTCGGAAAATAGGAGGACCCCATGAACGACAACCCCCTGATTGGCTTTATCGTCATCGTTTTGGCCATGCTCGTCGGCTATGCCATTAACGTGATTCACCGTCGAAAGAAGTAGCCATTACTCTTAGACGGCCCGTGCAGCCCGGACCCCTCGCCGGCATGAAACCACATGCCGGCGAGGGGTCCGCTTTTTTCTTGACGCTTTATTTAGCTACATTTTTCGCTGGCGTTATACAAATTGATTTCCCACTAAATGAGTTCAATTTACCGTTAATCGCATATTTCGCTACGCTTATCGAGTAAATAACTTTCATGAATGTATATTGTTTCGAATTCGTTACGCTAAGGGGGTGTAATTATTGGGTGAAGCCCTCTGGAGACAGAGGGCTTTCGCACGCTGGGAGGGAATATGAGTAAAACTCATCCCGTCAACGCGCTCAAGAAGCTTGGCATAGGCCTTGCATTTGGAGCTGCAACCATCATGTCCATGCCGACATCTGCGCTCGCCTGCACGCAGATGTACATGGGCAACAAGCTGACGGCCGACGGTGACACGTACTATGGCCGCGCCGAGGACTTCGATAAGCGCTACCTCAAGCACTTTGGCATTGAGCCTTCTCACGGCCCGGGGCATACGTACGGCTCGGACGAGTCCGCATTCATGTATACCTCGACCAAGACCACGTATCGCTACACCTATGTACGCGACCATCCCTCCCAGTGGCACGGGCGCTATGATGCCTACTCTGAGGCAGGCATCAATGAGAAGGGCGTGTCCTGCTCCGCAACGCTGACCACCGGCATGAATGCTGATGCTGAGGCAGCAGACCCCCTGACCAAAACCGGTATTGGCGAGTACAGCTACGGCAGCGTTATCTTAGGTGAAAGCGCCAATGCACGTGAGGGCGTCGAGCTCCTCGGCAAGATCATCGACGAGCAGGGCGCCTGCGGCAACGATCAGATTATCATCGCCGACAGCAACGAGACTTGGCTGTTTGCCGCACTTTCCGGCCACCAGTGGATCGCCATGAGGCTCACTGACGATATCGCCTCGCTCAACCCCAACATCGGCAACCTCAACTACAAGGTTGACCTCACCGACACCGCGAACTGTCTCCACTCTGCGACCATCGAGTCCATGCCTAAGGAGAATGGCTTCGCCAAGTACTTCGATGACGGTCAATTTGACGTTGCCCAGACCTACGGCGAGGCAATTAGCGAAAAGGCCATGCATTCTTGGGCCCGTTATGTCCAGGGTCGCGCCTACTTCGGTGTGCCGCTCACCGAGGGCACCGACTACGAGATCGTCAAGGACGAGCGCGAAGATGCTCGTGCCACGACCGGCGCCCTGGTTAGCAAGGCGCAGCCGCTGTTCTTCCAGCCCGGCAAGTCCGACTGGAACACCTTTGAGATGATCCGCGCGTTTGGCAACCGCGGCGAGAAGGTCCCGGGCCTCAACGCCAACACCGACGGCGCCTACGCCATTGGTACCGAGACCAACACCGAGGTCAATCTCTTCCAGATCCGTCAGGGCATGGACCCCGAGATCGCGACCATCCAGTGGGAGATGCTCTCCCGCGCCGCCTACTCCGTCGCCATCCCCTACTACTCCGCACTGCTCACCGAGGTTAGCCCGTACTACAGCGACCAGACCGTCTCCTTCGATCACTGCGAAGAGGAGGACATCGTGAACAACGAGGAGCCCGAGAACTCCATCAACTATGTCCTCATGGACATCAGCTCCCTGTGCTTCGAGCACCGTGAGCAGCTCGGCACCGGCGTTCGCGCCTACCTCGACGCTCTCCAGAACGAGCTCATCGAGCAGAACCTCCAGGTCGACAAGGCCATGCAGGCTGCCGAGGGCACCGAGGCCCGCACCGCCTTGGCCAACAAGGCTGGCAAGGCTGCCACCGAGAACACCTACGTCAAGTGCAAGGCCCTGCTCCAGGAGATGCGCGCCTATCTGAAGGCTGGGGATTTCAGCATGCCCTTCACCCCGAGCGACCTGAACACCGAGACCCATGGCCTCAAGGAGTCCATCACCTACGCCAAGGACGCTCTTGCCACCGACCCGGTAACCCCGGATCAGCCTGGCACTCCCGAGCAGCCTGGTACTCCTGAGCAGCCCGGTACCCCCGAGCAGCCCGGTACCCCCGAGCAGCCCGGTAAGCCCGAGCAGCCCACCACCAAGCCCGAGAAGCCTGGCAAGTCGGACACCACGACCACGGTAACCACCAACAAGACGAACACCAAGGGCGGCCTGCCCACCACCGGTGATCGTTTTGATGGCCGCGTGGTGGCTGCATTCGCCATCGCTGGCGTTGCCGTTATCTCCGCGGGCGGTTACTTCCTCTACCGTCGCAATAAGGAGTAACGTCTTAGCTGGGCGGGCAAGGCAGCAATGGCAGCCTCGCCCGCCCAGCCCGCTCTTTTGACCAGTGGGAAACACCGCTGAAATCTTTTCAAAAAAGATTTCCCCGCAAACACTTTGCTGTGCTATAGTGCAGCGCAACAGCAATCAGGTGCTACTGCGCCACGGCATCACGAAAGGAGCCACCGATATGAAGAACACGATGAAGTCTCTCAACAACTGGTGGTGGCGTGATGCGAATACGATCGGTCGACGGTGAGTCCCTCACGCCTGTTTTTGCGCTCTAGGTGATTGGAAGGCCTCCGGTTTCGACCGGGGGCCTTTTTCTATCTCGAGCCGGATCGCATTCGCATCACGCGCCTCCGCTTTTCTCTTACACCCCCTTCCGAAAGGATTTTCACCATGTCTCAGAACACCACCGCCACCCAGCCCCGCACCGTCCAGACCGCCGACCGTGGCAAACTCGACGTCCGTGCTCTCGTCCTGCTCGCCATCCTGCTCGCCGCCGGCTTCATCCTCAACTTCACCGTCGGCAAGGCAATCTCGGGCATCTCGGGCGGCATGATCAGCCCCGAGTTCATCATCTCGGCCTTCTGCCTCACCATCCTGGTCGTTCGCCCCAACATCGGCCAGGCGCTCGTCATTGGCCTCATCTCGGCTGCCGTGATCCAGATCACCACCACTTCGCCGTTCGTCGATTTTGCCGCCGAGGGCATCGCCGCCATGCTCATGGCCGGCATCGTCAACGCCGCCGGCAAGGACGGTCAGGTCAAGCCCGCAATCGCCATTGTCGCAACCTTCCTGACCACCTTTGTCTCCGGCGTCATCTTCATGGTCATCAAGATGGCCATGCTCGGCGTGGTCGGCGAGCTCGCCGCCGCCATGTTGCCCGTCGTCGCCATGACCGCCGTCTTTAACGCCATTCTGGTCGGCGCCCTCTATCTGCCCATCCAGAAGGCCCTTAGGCTCAACTAACCCGCTCGGCTTTACGAGCCACCCCATCTTGGCGTTCATTCGACGCTCGCGTACCCAAGTACGCTTCGCTCCTCTTTCGCGCCAACCTGGGGCCCCTCGTAAAGCCGTCTCCGTGCTTCACCACCAAAGACCGTCCCAAACAACGAGCTTTTTTGGGACGGTCTTAAACAACTGGTCATTTAAGACTGTCCCCAATGACTATGAAAGGTATCCATGGAAACGATCATCAACGTCGACGATGTCTCGTTCTCCTATGGCACGCAGACCGAGCAGGCGCTCAGCCACATCTCGCTCAGCGTGAACAAGGGAGATTTCATCGGCATCATCGGGCCCTCGGGCGCCGGCAAGTCCACGCTTGCCGCCTGCCTGTCGGGTGCCGTGCCCCACCACTACACCGGCACGTTCTTTGGGTCCGTCATGGTTGACGGCCACGACACCTGCGAAGCCTCGCTCACCGACGTGTCGCAAATCGTCGGCAGCGTGCTGCAGGATATCGACACGCAGATGGTCGCCTCGGTCGTCGAGGACGAGATGCTCTTTGGCCTCGAGAACTTTGGCGTTCCCCACGACCAGATCGAGCAGCGCGTGAGCGAAACGCTCGAGACCGTCGGCATCAGCGACCTGCGCGACCGCGAGATCGCCACCCTTTCGGGCGGACAGAAGCAAAAGGTAGCCATCGCCGCCATCCTCGCCATGCGTCCGCGCGTCTTGGTTCTCGACGAGCCCACCGCGGCACTCGACCCCGCCAGCTCCACGTTGGTCTTCGAGACGCTGCGTGAGGCAAACCGCACACTTGGAATCACCATCGTCGTCGTTGAGCAAAAGGTCGCCCTGCTCTCGGAGTACTGCAACCGCGTGCTCGTGCTCAACCATGGCGAAATCGCGCTGCAGGGCGAACCACACGAGGTCTTCGCGCATACCGACGAGCTCCGTGCCATCGGCGTCGACTGCCCTCGCGTCACGCGTATCTTCAATAGCCTCGAGGCCGATGGCCTGGTAAGCGGTACCCCTTGCTTGGATGTCGATGAGGCCGAGCGCCTGATTTCGGGCATCGTCGACCCCGCACGCGCGGCCAGCGAAGCCCAGGCGCCCGCCGGCTCCCCGCATGCACCGTCGTTGCGCCCTCATGCCAAGGACGCCGAGCCCGTGCTCACCTTCGATCACGTTGAGTTTGCCTATCCCAATGGCGGCGCCGCCGTACACGACCTTAACCTGACCCTCTATCCCGGCGAGCTCGTGGGCATCGTCGGCCAAAACGGTGCCGGCAAGACCACGCTCACCAAGCTGCTCACGGGCCTGCTTAAGCCCGCCTCGGGCAGCGTGCGCGTTACGGGGCTGGATACCGCAGCCGTTCCTACGAGCCGCATCGCCCGCGAAGTCGCAACCCTCTTCCAAAACCCCGACCGCCAGATCTGCAAGGATACCGTACTCGACGAGGTCGCTTTTGGCCTGGAGCTTGCCGGCATCGACCGTGCCGAGGCTCTGCGCCGTGCTCAACTTGTTATCGACCGCTTTGGCCTGCCTGCCGATGAGGCACCTTTCTCACTTTCGCGCGGCCAGCGACAAATGGTGGCGCTTGCCTCCGTCGTAGTGGTTGAGCCCAAGATCGTCGTGCTCGACGAGCCCACGAGCGGCCTTGATTACCGCGAGTGCATGACCGTCATGGAAACCGTGCGCACCATGGCCGAGCGCGGTTGCGCCGTTATTATGGTCTGCCACGATATGGAAGTCGTCTCGGATTTTGCCGAGCGCATTGTGGTAATGGCCGACGGTAGCATCCTCGACCGCGGCCGCACGCACGAGCTATTCTCGAACATCGATCTCATGCAGCGTGCCTATGTTGAGCCGCCCCAGGTTATTGAACTCTCGCGCCGTCTGGCATCTTCCGTCTCGCCCGCTTTTGCGCAGGTGAGCGAGGTCACCGATGTCGTTCGCATTACCAAGGAGATGGTCCGCCGTGGTTAACGTCATCGACTACATGCCAGGCGACACGCTACTGCATCGCCTGAACCCCGTCGTCAAATTGGGCCTCGCCGCCGCCATCATCGTCGGCATCTTCTTGTCCGACACCTACGTGGCGCTGCTGGGCTTTTTGGTGCTCACCCTTGCGCTGGGTGCCTATGCCGGCGTCGTCGACCGTCTGTTCTCGCTGCTCAAGTTGCTGATTCCGCTCGCGCTTATCATGCTGGTGCTCCAGCTTGCCTTTATGCGCGATGGCAACGTTGTGTGGGGCTTTATCACCGACACGGGCCTCATCACAGGATCGAAGGCCTGTCTGCGCCTGCTGGGTGTGGCGTTACCGCTCATCCTCATGCTCATGGTGACCAAGCTCAACGACCTTGCCAACGCCTGCGTCGAGGTGCTGCACGTACCGTATCGCTATGCCTTCACCTTTACCACGGCGCTGCGCTTTGTGCCGGTGTTTGGTCAGGAGATGAACGCCATCATGGAAGCGCAGACCGCACGCGGCGTCGAGTACGACACCAAGAACCCCATCAAGAAGCTTAAGCTCATGCTGCCACTGTGTGTGCCGCTGCTCATCTCGAGCGTGGGCAAGACCGATGCCACGGCCTTGGCGGCAGAACAGCGCGGCTTCTATCTGCGCACGCGCGCCAGCTCGTACAAGCGCTACCCCATCAAGGGCCTGGACATCGCCGTACTCATCGTCAGCATCGCCCTCATCGCCATCGGCTTCCTGTTCTAGTTCGCCACCGACAGCAACCGCCCAACGCAAAAGGCCTCGGCTCGCACCAAACGAGTCGAGGCCTTTACTGTTTCACCAGATAAAACCTACCAAAATTAACCTGTCCCTTTTTGACAGGTCGGAAGCTAGAGGCGGTAGGGGGCGCCGCTGCGGATGATGGATTCGCGCACCAGGACATCCATGGCATCGAGGGTGATCTCGGGCATCTCTCGATACTTCTGCAGCACCGATAGCTCGGTGCAGGCCAGAATGACACGGTCGCAGCCGCTACGGGCGAACTCCCACATCACGCGGTCGAACTTATCCATATCGGGCTCACGTCCGGCCTTCACATCACCGTAGATAAGCGACATCACATCGTTCTGACGTTTCTCGCTGGGATAGACAACCTCAACACCCGCAGCCTCGCATTCGCGGCCGTAGACGCCCGCGCCCACGGTTCCGTCGGTTCCCATAATGCCAATCTTGTGCACCGGCTCGGCCGGCATACTCAGGTTGGGGTCGAACTCGCACTCCCCCATCACCGCACCCGCAAGGGCATAGCGAACCGACTCGCGCGGCATGTGGATAATCGGCACCTTCGTAAACGACTGGATCTGGTCGTAGAAGTAGTGTGACGTGTTGCAGGGAATGGCAATGTGCGCGCAGCCCAGCGACTCGAGTGCCTGAGCGCACTCTTTCATGGTCGCCAGCAGCTTGGCGTGCTCGCCGGTCTTAATGGCCAGGGTGCGGTCGGGCATGGTCGACTTGGAAAGCACCACCATGTCGATATGTTCCTGATCGCAGGCAGCAGCCGTATGACGCACTACCTGGTCGTAGTAATACGACGTGGCCTCGGCGCCCATGCCGCCGATAACTCCCAGCTTTTCCATCGCCGCCTCCTTGGTGACGCTTGCGCAATTGCGCGTATCATACCCGCGCCCGCCCGATGTAAACCGGACGGGCGCCGCACTCATCTACTTGTAATACGTCTTGAACAGCTTAAAGTGGCGCAGCTTGGTGTGCCACATGCGCAGCCAGCGGTTAAAGACAAAGTCGCCCTTCATAAACGAAGGGTCGGCGCCCTTGCCTTCCTTGTCCAGGCGATGCACCTTAGCGCGCAGCTCGGGATCCTTGACGTACTTGTCGACGACGCCCATGGGAACGACCATCCACAGCGCCTCGTCCTGCGCCGTCACAAACTCCGGCTCAAACGGGCGGTTGAACACATACTCGTCCACCACATACTTGGCAACGTTAAAGCCGCTGTTAGTGACGTAGTAGTTGCTGCGACCTTGGCGCGTGTTGAAATCGAAGAACTTAAACGAGCCGTCGCGCTCGTCGTACTTAACGTCAAAGTTGGAATAGCCCACAAAGTGAAGGTCCTCGAGCAACTTGCGCACGCCGCCCATGAGCTCGTCATTGGGCTCGGTGATGATACAGGCGTGGTTGCCGACACCGTGAGGCTGATGCTCCTCGAGCAGCACGTGACCCAGGCACATCATGCGCACCTTGCCGTTGCGGTCGGAATAACTGGTGAGTACGCGCATGTACTCGTCATTGCCGGGCACGCGATCCTGCAAGATCAGGTCGTCGGTGTAGCCGCTGGCATACGAGTCGCGAATGACCTGTTCCAGCTCGGCACGGTCGGCAATCTCATAGGCCTTTTTCTGGCCCTCGAACTCGTGCTGCCACCACATGATGCCGTCAGAAGGCTTCAGAATCATCGGGTAGGGAAAATCGATCTGGTCGAGCACTTCGGCAGGCGCCTCGCCTTGGGCGTTCAGCATCGCCATGGTGAAGGTAAAGGTATGCGGATAGGGCACGCCATGCTTCTCGCACAGCTCGTAGAAGATCTCCTTCTTCTGACACTGTTCAAGCATGCTATAGGGAGCGTAAGGCGCGACGATGTTATCCGCCAACTCATGGGCATCCTTGGCCTGAGCCACGAGGGCAACATAGTTATCGCCACAGCCCACAAGGACAATCGTCTTATCGGCATGCGCTTGGGCAATGCCGTTGACGGTCCTGAGCATCACGGGCATGGTATCGATATCCACGTTGGGCGTGTAGTCGATAATCTGGCTGCGGTACGCGGGACCCGTCTGATACTTGCCAAAGACCAGACTCTTGACCTGGTACTCCTCATAGAAGGCGCGCGCCACCGAATAGGCGTTGATGTCGCCACCGAGCAGCACGGGAATGAACTCGCGCTCTGTAAACTGCAATGCCATGGAAACTTCCTATCATGAACTGCCCACACAACGGGCGGTCTTTGCGCAACTGGTTTATTCTAGCGTGCCAAGCCGCCGGCGCCCAAAGCTCCACCGTATCTATGGCAATCGACGCAATCGTCCAGCACGAAGACGGCGCTCACCGTTGTATGACAATGGGCAATGAACCTACCATTGTTGTAGGATTCAGCGTATTGACATCCTCGAACGAAAGGCGCGCACGTGCCCCAAGACCATCCGACCGATAATCCTATCCTCAATGCCACGAAGCGCGGGCTGGCGGAACGCGCACAAACGGCCGTTCCCCTACGCACGGCAAACGATGCCTACGACAGGCCCGCCCGCATCGTCTCAATCAACACGTCGGCGCACAAGGGCACACGCAAGTCGCCCGTCGCGGATGGACACGACACCGCTATAGAACAATTTGGCCTCGCCTCCGACGCACACGCCGGGCATTGGCACCGTCAGGTTTCCTTTTTGGCCGCAGAGTCCATCCAGACGGCGCAGGCCCGCGGACTCGATGTGCGCCAGGGTGACTTTGGGGAGAATTTCACCACGCAAGGCATCAATCTACTCTCGCTCCCCTTGGGCACGCAGCTCAAGCTTGGCAGCGAGGTGCTTGTCGAAATCAGCCAAATCGGCAAGGTCTGCCACACACGCTGTGCCATCTACTATCTCACCGGCGACTGCATCTTTCCCCACGAGGGCGTTTTTGGCGTGGTGCTAAAGGGCGGAGAGGTCCATATCGGCGACGACATCCAGGTGGTCAAGCTCGGCGACGGCACCTGCTCGTTCACCCCTGCCGAGGCCCTCGGAGAGATTGAGCAGGCTCGTCAGAAAGGCACACTGTGGTTGTAAAACCCCACGTTGAGATAGCTTTTACAGCCCAAAACACCTCTCAAACAGGGCTCTGTAACGTTAAAGTTGAACTCTATGGTTTCTCAACAATTCATCATAACTGCAGGTCAAAGCCAAAGGGTCAAGTTCAACTTGACCCTTTGGAACCTTTAAGGTTCAAGTTGAGGTCGAAAGCAGTAGTAGAATACCGTTCGAACCATAACCTACGATTGATTGCAGAGGGACTGGATGCAGCATTCGAATCATCGCGCCGCAGCGCTCATTGCGTCGAAGCCGGCTCGTATCATCACGAGCGCCGCGCTCGCCGTTGCGCTGACGGCCACGCCGATGCTCTCCCCCGTTGCGGCGTATGCCGCCTCGCAGGCAACGCAGGACCAGCTTTCCGCAGCCCAGCAGAAGATCGAAGCCGCCACGAGCGCCTACAACGACGCCCGCACCAAACTCGATGACCTGCAAAAGCAGATTGACTCCAATGAAGCAAGCATCGAGGAAATCGAGGCCAAGCTTCCCGAGCAGCAGGCCAAGGCAAGCTCCGCCATGCGCGATCTGTACAAGTATCAGAAGGGCACCAACCCCATCGTGAGCTTCCTGGTCAACGCGCAGAGCCTGGGTGAGTTCATCACGACCTGCAAATACACCAACCAGATCACGAGCTCGAGCGTCGACGAGATCGAACAGCTCAATAACATGCAAACCGAACTCGAGCAGAACAAGGCTGAGCTCCAGCAGGCCAAGTCTCAGCTTGAGGCAGAGCAGAAAAACGCCGAGGATGCGTTGGCTCAGGCCCAGCAGCTCCGCAGCGAGGCGCAGGCAAAAGCCGAGCAGGAAAATGCCGCCGAGCTTGCCAAGCTTGAGGCCGATAAGGCCGCTGCCGCCGAGAAGATCTCGGGCGAGGGCGTAAGCGGCAACAATTCCAGCAGCCAGGCCACCAACACCAACACCACCATCGACACCACGGTGAACAACGCCAATACCGGTAGCTCCGATTACGATTCGTTCATTAATGAGTGGACGAGCCGCATCGACAATTATCTCGCCGGCTCCCCCATGGCAGGCCAGGGCTATAACTTTGCCGTCGCCGCTTGGAATACCGGTGTCGACCCCCGTTGGTCCCCCGCCATCGCCTGCATCGAGAGCACCAAGGGTGCTTATTGCGCCAATTCTTACAACGCCTGGGGCTGGAGTGCCCGTGGCGGCGGTTGGCGCAGCTTTGGCAGCTGGAGCGAGGGCATCTCCGCTCACGTTGCCTATCTGGGCGCCAACTACGGCTCCACCCTTACCCCGGCAGCGGCCAAAAAGTACTGCCCGCCCACGTGGCAGGACTGGTACAACAAAGTCGCCGCTCAGATGAACCGCATCTAGGTGCAACTGCAAAGGGCCCCAATGGGGCCCTTTTCTTTTAGGTAGCGGAGGTATCGACGACGCCGGTCGCATTGGCAACCGCGACTATGACGATCATGCATAGGAGCAGCACACCCAATGCCTTGAGCCAAAGTTTCGCGAGTTTCTTGCCGCGATAGCTGTCGAGCAGTGCGAATCGCCGACGAAGACGGCGCTTATCGAGCAGCGCAAAATGCATAAGCACCATAAGGCCATCGACAAAGAAAAAATACTCGATTATGAGAAACCACGTCGGGTAGCTTTGGTTTGCTCCCGTGGGGTGAAAGACGGCAAAGTGACTTCCGGCAAAGAACACAAGTAGGGAGAAGCAGACAAGCGTATTCCAAATGCGCCCCAGAGAATCCGGAACGCGAGAGAGCGGACCGCATGCAGCGGAGGCGGCAGGCCTAGGAAGCCCTGCGGGGTTCTGGAGCCCTTGGAGCGTCAACACCGTCTCCGAGGCCGGAGTACGGACAGGCGCAGGTGTAGAAGGCCGCACGGGGCGGCTCAGATCGTATGCCGAGCGCGTCGCCCGTCCCAACGTTTCCGCACTCGCAAAACGCTTGGCCGGGTCGAGCGCCATCGACATGCAGACGGTATCGGCAAGTGGAGTGGGAATGCCACGCGCCTCGCATTGCTCGCGCATGTCGAGCCCTGGTTTAGGGTCGACTCCCGTCAAGCAGAAGAACAACAGGGCGCCAAGTGCGTAGACGTCGCTGCGCACACTCGTCTGCCCAAACCCATACTGCTCGGGCGGCGCATAGGGTCGCGTGCCAAACTTGACGGTGTCGGCATCGGCGCCATCGCGCCATACGCGCGCGATCCCCAAGTCGATAATCACCAGCGACGAAAACGTCAGGCCCTCATCGAGCGTACAGTTCGCACCCGTCACGATGATATTCGACGGTTTGAGGTCGCGATGGATTACCGGCGCCGACGTCTCCCCCGCCATTGCAAAACCGGCGTGGAGCTCGCCCACGGCATCGCATAGGGCAGGATACAATTCACGCGCATAATCGGGGGTGGCTCCCAGACGGTCCACCAGCACCCCGAGCGTCTCCCCTTCGATGTATTCCATAACCACGTTGAGCTCGTCGCCCACACGACGACAATCGACGATTCTGGGCAGGTGCTCAAAACGCCTGCCTGCCCGCTGGGCGGCAAACAGACGCTCGTATGCCCCGCCGATTTGAGCCGAAGCATCGATGCGTTTACGGACAAAGGGGCCGAGCGAACCACCGCCGGTTCCTTCAAAGTACACGAGCTCGGTTGTTTCAACGGACGAGCGCTTAAGCACACGCTCCACGCGATAGCTGTCGTCGCGATCGAGCGACGCCAGATGTTCGGCAAGCGCTGCGGTCAGCTCGTCATCGGAATATGTTGTGGTCTGAGTATCCATAGCCTCCATCATAGCGCAGGGCGCAGACACCCCATGGCATCCGCGCCCCGTTCGCTTGCATCGTTGTTCGGCAGCTCCGCCGGCTCAGATATCAGCCGCTAACTCACCGTCTCCTCGCCAAAGCGATACAGCTCCTCGTTGACCTTTTGGAGGCTGCACCCGCGATCGATGCAAAAGATGATAATCGCATCACGGCGATCCTTGCAGTTGAGGACGCTTACCCCGGCAGCCGTCAGTGCACGGTTGGCCTCTTTGAGCGTCAGCGCCATCGCAAAGGCAATCTGCAGCACCTTATTGCGACTCGGGTGACGCGCACCGGTAAAGATCTGATAGCCAAAGGTCTCATTGAGATCGGCCATACGAACCACGCGCGAGCGCTCCAAGCCCTTTTCCTGCAGCAGCTGCTTCAGGTAGTCCGAAAGCGACGGGGCGGCAAAGTCGTGCTCCCTGATATAGCCATCGATGTTCGGCGCATCGAGAAGCTCATTGAGCAGCTCCTCGGTCAGCTTTTTATCGGGCATACGACTTCACCTCCCCCAGTGCATGCAACATGCTAGAAACCGCTTACGTCCGAACGCTCCCAGCTAGCAACCTGGTCGGGAGACACCGTACCCAGCGCCTCGAACTTCCAGGAGCCGCCCGCCTTCAGATGATTGGTGTTTGCAAGAGCCGTTCCAACCTGGTTGCCATCGGCATCATACAGAACATACTCAATCTGAATGTAGCTCTTTTCCTTGTCCGTGTTATTGGTAAGCGTGCCCGTGATCTTATAGGCAAACTGACTGGAGGTGTCTTCAGCCTCGTCGGCAATGGTATACGGTTCTTGCGATTCTTTTTGCTCCTCAGCCTGCTGTGTCGCCTCGGCAGGTTTTGCCGAATCGCTCGCAGACGAATCGGTTGAATTGCCACCCATGGAGCCCACGGCACCGACGATAACCAGCACCACGATGACGCCTAGGACAATCTTGCCGATCGGCTTCTTTCCCTCTTTTGCCATTATTCATCCTTCCTACGATCCGGCTACCGTGCCGGCACACAGCACATCGTAGAAAGGATTGAACTTGAATTCATTAGCTGAGGGCTAAGGTTGCGGTAAACGGCCAATGCAGCTATCCAGACGCCGAGCAAACGCACTTTGCGTGACCGTCTGCTGGCAGCGCATCAACCCACCGTGACGGATTTCCCGGTAAAGGCACTGATCATCATTAGGACAAAGAACACCAGGTAGCTGATGCTCAATAGGTACGCAATGATCAGGAAGACGACCCAGCCGACATTGGTCTTACCGTCGGCGCGGCGCCGCTCGCGAGAACGGCACAGCCAGACCGTCACGCCGATGGCGGTGATAAACAGTACGAGTGCCGCCGCAGCCAGCCCAGCAAACACAAACATCACGCCAATGCTCACAGCGATGACCGGAAGCAGCAGCAAACCGCATCCGCATCCACCCGGACTATATACGGCAGACTGTCGGCGTCGTTCCATCGTCACTCCAAGCCAAGCAATCGTTTGTAGACATCGAGGCCTTTGAGTAGGATTTCCTCGTCAAAGAGCATGGTATCAGTGTGAAGGGCGCTCGTGGCATAGGCGGGGCAGCCATCCGAATCACTCGGGTTGTCTTGGTCCTCTGGCATACCCGTGCCCAGCAGGAAAAACACGCCCGGCAGATGGCGCTGATAGAACGCGAAATCCTCGGCGATTAGCAGCGGCTCGTCCACGAGCTGCAATTCGGGCAGAGCGGGCGCGATTCGGGCAAACAACTCAGGGTCGTTATCGACCGGTGGATAGCCCTCGGCAAAGTCAAGATCATACGTGCAGCCCGTTGCGGTGCACGCCTCGTCGAGCACACGGCGTACGCCTTCGCGCGCACGGTCGAACATGTCGTCCGTAAACACACGTAGGCTGCCGGCAACATGGGCCTCCCCCGCCACCGCGTTGCAGACGGCACCGGCCTGCAGCAGACCAAACTTACCGATACAGGGCTCGTCGGTGCCCAGCTCGTCCATCAGCTCGCGCTCGGCAACCAAAAACTTCGCTGCCGCCAACGCGGCATCGTGCGACTCCCCAACCGGCACACCATAGGTCTTAGCGATGTGGATGCTCGTACCGTGAATATGGATATGCGTCTCGCTCGAACGCGCCAGCAGCGGACCGGAACAACTCGCCAACGTGCCGGCAGGCAGATCGGGCCACACATGGAAGCCAAAAATGCGGTCGGCCCCATAGCGCTCGAACACACCACTCTCGCATACCGTCTTGGCACCACCGGTCGTTTCCTCGGCCGGCTGGAACACAAAGAGAACGTTGCGCCTAATGGCGCCCGGCTGTTCGCGAATCGTACGGTCGACATACGTCGCGGCGGCAAGCGCCATGGCCATATGTCCGTCATGTCCGCAAGCGTGCATCTTGCCGGGATGGGTCGAGGCAAAGGCCGCTCCCGTCGCCTCCGCGATGGGCAGCGCATCCATATCGGCGCGAATCGCCGTGGCATGCGCGGCATCAACGCCGGCGTCGAAGAAAGCACAGACGCAGTTGGGGCACGGATGGGTCACTTCGCAGGTGAGCGGTGCCAACACGCCCTCGATATAGGCAATGGTTTGCGGAAGATCGAAATCGAGCTCCGGAATGCGATGGAGATCGCGGCGATAGCGACGGAGTTCTTGGAGCTCGGTCATAGAGGATCCCTTCGTGAGGCACATCTGTTGCAACTTATTGTGATACAGGATTGTGGCGCACATGTTTCCAGCATATCCCTGCATTTTTTAAACGTTATATACGAATACTCTTGTTTGGTAAAGTGCAACGTGATAGGGTCTTTACCACTTGATAGAGGCGCGGGCACGAAGAGCCGCGGGCGAGCCGGCAGGCTTTGACCCCGTGGGGAGGCGAAACCCGCCGAACTGGGTTTTACGGGCACGAACAACCTGGTGGGCCTGTGGGAAACACCCACAGGACTGTCTGCAGCAATGCGGGAGCGCTATCCGGACATTGGGTCCACGTTATGCGGATTCGATGCGCAGATGGCGCCGTCTGGATAGCGAGGTTTACGGGACATGGCATTGACCCCCAACGAGGCATATGCGGCCAAGCAGCCGTTTGTGGACAAAGAGACACTCGAGCATATCGTCGAGCAGTTCCCCACGCCGTTTCATCTATACGACGAGGCGGGCATCCGCCGCAACATGCAAGAAGTGCGCGACGCCTTTGCATGGAACCCGGGCTTTAAGGAATACTTTGCCGTCAAGGCCAACCCCAACCCGGCGCTCATCTCCATTCTCAACGAATACGGCTGCGGCTGCGATTGCTCGAGCTATACCGAGCTCATGATCGCCCGTTCGCTGGGTATCACGGGACACGACATCATGTTCTCGTCCAACGACACGCCGGCTGCCGACTTTGAGCTCGCCGACAAGCTGGGTGCCATCGTCAACTTTGACGACATCAGCCACATCGAGTTCTTTGAGCGCGTTGCGGGGCCCATCCCCAAGACGGTCAGCTGCCGCTTTAATCCAGGCGGCCTGTTCCAGCTCTCCAACGGCATCATGGACAACCCGGGCGACTCCAAATATGGCATGACCACCGAGCAGCTCTTCGAGGCCTTCCGCATGCTCAAGGCCAAGGGCGCCGAGGACTTTGGCATCCACGCATTCCTTGCCAGCAACACTGTCACCAACGACTACTACCCCAAGCTCGCGCGCATCCTCTTTGAGCTTGCCGTACGCTTGGAGCGCGAGACCGGCGCACACGTCGCCTTCATCAATCTGTCCGGCGGCGTCGGCATCCCCTACCTGCCCGAGCAGCAGGCCAACGACATTCGCGCCATCGGCGAGGGAGTACACGCGGCATACGACGAGATCCTGGTTCCCGCCGGCATGGGCGATGTGGCCATCTGCACCGAGATGGGCCGCTTTATGTTGGGCCCCTACGGCTGCCTGGTCACCAAGGCCATCCACGAGAAGCAGATCTACAAGGACTATATCGGTGTCGATGCAAGCGCCGTCGATTTGATTCGCCCTGCCATGTATGGCGCCTACCACCACATTACGGTGATGGGTCAGCCGGGCGGCGCCGACAAGGCCACAGCGCCCGTCACGAACACCTATGACATCACGGGCAACCTATGCGAGAACAACGACAAGTTCGCTATCGATCGCAAGCTGCCGCATATCGACATGGGCGACCTGCTTGTAATCCACGATACCGGTGCGCATGGCTACTCCATGGGCTACAACTACAACGGACGTCTGCGCTCCGCCGAGGTCCTGCTGCGCCCCGATGGCGCGGCCGACCTCATCCGCCGCGCCGAGCGCCCGGGCGATTACTTTGCCACGCTCGACGTGCTGCCGTGCGGCCGCGAGCTGCTGGCCAAATCGCGCGCCGAAAGCGCCCGCCGTCGCGCTCAGGACGAGCGCCTAGTAGTCGCCGCCCAATGGAACAAACGCGTCCAGATCGCGGAAGCGAAGGAGAAGAACATGGATATCCGCAATCTCGAGGGCTCAATCGTCGCCCTTGTCACGCCGTTTAAAAAGGACGGCAGTGTCGACTTTGACGCGCTTGAGCACCTTATCGATTTCCACCTGCAAAATGGCACTGACGCCATCCTCACCCTGGGCACCACCGGTGAGAGTGCCACGATGACCGATGACGAGGACAACTCCGTCGTCGCCGCTGTGGTCAAGCATGTTGCAGGACGCGTCCCCGTTATTGCCGGCTCGGGCTCCAACTCCACGCAGACCATGCTCACCAAGTCGCTCACCTATCAGGGCCTGGGCGCCGACGGTCTGCTGCTCATCACCCCCTACTACAACAAGTCCAATGAAGAGGGTATCTATCAGCATTTTAAGACCGTCGCCGACGCCGTGGACATCCCCTGCATCCTGTACAACATCCCCGGCCGCTGTGGCTGCGGCATCAGCGAGCGCAACGTAGAACGCCTGGCCGCGCACCCCAACATCATGGGTATTAAGGAGGCCTCGGGCAACGTCGCCTACGCGGCCAAGATCGCCCACCTGCTGTCAGACGACTTCCGCATGTACTCGGGCGAGGACGCGCTTACCGTACCGCTCATGAGCCTGGGCGCCTCGGGCACCATCAGCGTGTGGGCCGATGTTCAGCCGCAGCTCGTGCACGACATGTGCCGCGCCTATCTGGACGGTGACGTGGAGCGCGCCCGCGATATCCAGATTGCCGGCCAGCCGCTCATCAATGCCCTCTTTAGCGAGGTCAACCCCATCCCCGTCAAGGAAGCGCTCGCCCAGATGGGCATGATCGAGGCAAACTACCGTATGCCGCTGTGCCCCATGGCAGACGACACGCGAGCCGCACTTACCGATGCTCTGAAGGGAGCTGGTCTGCTTGATTAAGACCGTCATTATGGGAACGGGCCGCATGGGCTCGCTCATCCGCACCACCGCCGAGGGCACCGTTGATGCCGCCGGTCAGCCCGTTTTTGATATCGTCGCCCAGATCGGTTTTGATCTGTCCGAGCTCGAGAGCGCCCCGGCGGCCGACGTTATCATCGACTTCTCGAACGTCGTGACCTTCGATGCCGTCGTCGCCTATGTCGAGCGCACGGGCGCCGCGTTGGTCTCGGGCACCACGGGCTATACGCCCGAGCAGATGGACCGCCTGCGTGAGCTGGGCCAGAACACCCGCGTTATGCACTCGGGCAATTACTCCATCGGTATCGCAGCCCTGCGCCATCTGGTAGCGCAGGCTACACGCGAGCTGCCCGGCTTTGACTGCGAAATCGTCGAGACGCACCACAACCAAAAGGTCGACGCCCCGAGCGGCACTGCCAAGCTACTGCTCGACGCCGTCGTCGAAGCTGAACCCGAGGCAGGCTACCACCCCGTCTATGGCCGCGAGGGCATGTGCGGCGCGCGCGATCCCAAGGAGATCGGCATGCACTCGCTGCGCGGCGGCACCGTCGCCGGCGTGCACGAGGTGGGTTTCTTTGGCCAGGACGAGGAGGTCACGCTCACCCACCGCGCCACGAGCCGTCAGATCTTTGTCAACGGCGCCCTGGCAGCCGCGCAGAAGCTCGTCACCCGCGACCCCGGCTTCTACACCTTCGACCAGGTCATGTTTGCCTAACCAGGTATCAACCGTATTCACGAAAAGGAGAAACAGCATATGAGTAACGCAGCCGAGATGGATGCCCAGGAGATTATCAACTACATCGCCACCGCGCCCAAAAAGACACCTGTCAAGCTGTACGTGCGCGAGAAGCCCGGCATGAAGGTTGCCTGGGGCGACGCACATGTCTACGGCGGCCGTCGCGGCAAGACCGTCTTTGGCGACTGGGATGAGCTCAAGGCCATCCTCGATGCCAATGCCGACTCCATCGACTACTACGATGTCGAGAATGACTGCCGCAACTCCGCCGTGCCCATGCTCGACCTTAAGGGCATCAACGCTCGCATCGAGCCGGGCGCGATCATCCGCGACCGCGTCGAGATCGGCGATCGCGCCGTCATCATGATGGGCGCCATCATCAACATCGGCTCCGTTATCGGCGAGGGTTCCATGATCGATATGGGCGCCGTGCTGGGCGGTCGCGCCACCGTGGGCAAGAACTGCCACATCGGCGCCGGCACCGTACTGGCAGGCGTTGTGGAGCCCGCCAGCGCCACGCCTGTCATCATCGAGGACGATGTCATGATCGGCGCCAACGCCGTGGTCCTAGAGGGCGTGCACGTAGGCAAGGGCGCTGTCGTTGCCGCCGGCGCCGTGTGCGTAGAGGACGTCCCCGCCGGCGCCGTCGTGGCCGGTGTCCCCGCCCGCGTCATCAAGATGCGCGACGAGAAGACCGACAGCAAGACCGGCCTGGAAGAGGGCTTACGTCAACTTTAATAGTTACGCGGTTTTGACAAACCGCGTTTTCGCTGACGTATGCTCAACCTGCGGGATAATTCATCCCTAAATCAAAACCACCCCTAAAAGGGGTGGTTTGCTCTTAGGGTATAACCCTTGGAT
>URIA01000017.1 GCA_900547765.1 uncultured Collinsella sp.
CGTTTGTCTCCACCCGCGTAGCGGGTGGTTTAAAGCTGGCCGCTGCGCGGCCAGCAGACTAAAGTCTTGAACAAAAACACGCCGCTCGGGAGCGGCGCATTCATTCGAATCCATATTTGAGTGTATCAGCGAACCCAAAAGGTTGCGCAACGAATGAGCAAATTAAGGATGCGAGCGGAAGCATCCATGCGATAAGCGGATACGAAGCATCTTTGTTGCACAACAAACTCACAGTCGCACGGGGAAATTATGACTACCCCGTGCGACTGTGAGGAAAACATACGGCAGGAGCAGGC
Source organism: uncultured Collinsella sp. (assembly GCA_900547765.1). Classification (GTDB taxonomy): domain Bacteria; phylum Actinomycetota; class Coriobacteriia; order Coriobacteriales; family Coriobacteriaceae; genus Collinsella. The sequence goes on from URIA01000017.1 coordinate 297, forward strand.
TCGCCACCTAAATCGCGCGACGGGCCTCGATGGCGCGGCCAAGCGTAAGCTCGTCGGCATACTCCAAGTCGCCGCCCACGGGAAGGCCGCTTGCCAGACGCGACACCTCGACGCCCAACGGCTTGATGGTACGGGCCAGATAGCTCGCCGTGGTCTCGCCCTCAATATTGGGGTTGGTGGCGATGATGACCTCGTGGATGTCCTCGTGGCCCAAGCGTGCCAGCAGCTCTCGAATGTGCAGCTGCTCGGGGCCAATCTTGTCCATGGGACTGATCGCGCCGCCCAATACGTGGTAGAGGCCGTGGTAGCTGCCCGTGCGCTCGATCGCCTGGACATCGCGCGGCTCGCCCACCACGCAAATGCGAGTGGTATCGCGCATCGGGTCCTGGCAGATGGAGCACTCGTCGGCCGTGGCGTAGTTAAAGCAGCGGCTGCAAAAGTGGACCTCCTGCTTGACCTCCAGGATGGCCTCGGCCAGGCGGCGCGCCTCCTCGGCGTCGGCCTCCAACAGGTAATAGGCGATGCGCTGGGCCGACTTGGGACCAATGCCCGGCAGACGGCCCAGCTCATCGAGCAGTTTTTGCAGACTGTGGTTGGCACTCATATATATGCGTGTCTTAGAACGGCATGCCCGGGATGTTGAGGCCGCCGGTGATGGCGCCCATCTGCTTGTTGGCGAGCTCGTTGACGCCGCGGACGGCCTCGTTGACGGCAGCCATGATCATATCCTGCAGCATATCGACGTCCTCGGGATCGAGCGCATCGGGATCGATGGTGAGGTTGACGAGCTCCATCTCGCCGTTAACGGTCACCTTGACCATGCCGCCGCCGGCAGAGGCGTCGACGGTCTGGGACTTGAGGTTCTCCTGCGCGGCGGCAAGCTGCTCCTGCATCTTGCGAGCCTGCTTCATCATCTGCTGCATGTTCATACCGGCCATGATGGCTCCTTTACGTGCGGCCGCACGCCGAGCTGCAAGGGCAGCCGGAGCACGGCGGGACTTTCAAACTCAAAAATCGTACCACGGCGCGCGGCGAGAGAGCGGGGCGGACGTGTTACCTCAGTCGATATACATGTCCTCCAATACAAACCGCACTCAAAGATTATGCAAGGTCGAATTATGCAAGGTTGCATAATATCGCACACTCAATCTAGTAGAGCCGAATCCGGCATTTCATGTGCGCCACTAAATAGCTAAATGCCGAACCGCTGCTCGAGGCGGCGCACATGGCGGCAGGGTATAATTTGATTGCCATAGATAGTAATTTGGAGGTGCCCCATGAATGCCCCCAACGCGCTCCAAAACATCCGCTCAAAACACCCCGTTGCATATGTGGTTCTCTATCTCTTTGTCGGCTGGGCATTGCTGGTTGTCATCACCCATGCCATAGCTTTTGGAGCAGAACTGCTGATAGCCAGCTCGGACCAGCCCGTCGTCAAATGGGAGACGACCGATGAGTGCACCGACGGAACCCGAACCGTCTACTACAACAGCCCGTCCCTCTATCAAGAGTTCAAGGTCAAGATAAAGGGCTTCAAGATTGTCGATGCCGAGCTAGGCGTTTATTTGGCAATCGGAGCAACCATTAACGCCGAGCAAGTCGAGTACACGGACAGCCATGCGACGTATCGTGTCGACCTCAGCATCCTAGGCCGACCGTCACGCACCTGTCTGCTCAAATGCGACATACGCGGCACCACACTACAAATGTCCGAAATACAGATGCGCCCGGATAAAGAGCCCCTAAAGGGCTAGGGGTCCTAAGCCCAGCAAGCGATTCTCAACAGTAAAACGACAGCCCACCGGTTGTTTCTTTCCAGCGTTTGCAAATCAGCGCATGGTTAGATGAAACAAACTGCATGATATCGCGTAAATCCCGAGCAGGAATATCGCCCTTGTTATGGGCCAGCTTGCATCCGCCGGAGCGGGTAAGCCATATCTTGGTCGCCTCGGCGGTGGGGCGCTTGACCGCGATATGAACATGGACGGGCTCGCCGTTCTCCCCTGTCCAGAAAAAGATGATGTACGGCCCGAGTCGGAAAAGACTAGGCATAGACCCGTCCGCCTTCGTAAGCAAAACGCAGGATGAGCGGGGCATTGTTGCGTACAAAATCATCGAGTTCTTTGAGGTCTGCTTCGCTAAAGCCCTCGTGCGACACCCAATTGAACGCCGGCAAGATGCACTCCGCCGTGTCAAAACCCCAATCGCGTGGGCGCTCCACAACGACCTTCACCGTATTGTCCTCACGGACTTCGGAATACGAAACTTGCGTATCGTCCTCAAGGCGGACATATTCCCACATCATAAGCTCGCTCCGTTCAAAGACGTCTCTTCTTGAGCAGTATACCCGCCTGTACAGCTACTCCACCGGCTTGAAGATGGTGGCCTGACCGAAGACGCTGCGGATGAGGGCTTTGGCCTCGTCCTCGGTCTGCGGGATGCTCGGGGCTGCGCCCTGATGGCCGAAGGGGCTGCCAGCACCGGGATTGGATTCCCAGGGAGCGGCGGGGACGTCGTCGTTTGCAGAGGCTGCGGGTGCCACAGCAGCGGCCTTGGTCGCGGACGCCGCACCCGGCACGTCGAACGGGGGCAGATCGTCCCCGCCGGCATCGGCAGCAAAACCACCGACCATAGCATCGTCGTAGGGCACCTGCTCGGATTCCCATGGCGCAGCCTGCGCAGGCGGCTGAGCCATGGGGACGGACGCGCGCTCGGGCGCTCGGGGCGCGGGCTCGGTCGGGAGCTTGCCCGTGGCAGGAGCACCGGCAGGGTTGTCGGAGCGCAGCCAAGGGGCCTTGGCCAGGTCGGATGACTTGGGCGCAGGCGCGGCAGCGGACTTGGGCGCGGGGATCGGAGCAGCCGGTTTGGGCGCAGCGGGTTCAGGCGCCGACGGGGTCGGTGCCGCTACCGGCGCCGCTTTTGGCTGCGTCGCGCTGGCGCTCGAGGATGCAGGGAGCACCGAGGACACGGGTTGCGGGTCCGCAGATACCGCAGCCCGTGCAGATGGAGAATGCTCCTCATGTTGAGGAGCCGGCGTGCCACCCCCATCCAGGACATAGTCGACGGTACGACGACCGAAGACCGCGCAGACCGTCGGCAGGACCACCGACTGCGTATCGGCGCGACCGAGCATCTTGATGGCAAAAGTCGAACCCGCGGGGAACGAGACCGTGAGCTTGGAGCCGTCGTCGGCCGTGGCGCGGGCGTTGAGCAAAAGCCCTGCGTAGGAGGCCTGACGAGCCTTGACGCGCTCGACGACCTCGGCCCATTTGCGCTGGAGCTCGCCGGCGTCCTCAACCGCGGGGGTCTCGGCAGCACCGGCGGCGGCAACCTGGGCGGCGTTGTTGGGCTTGGACACCGACACGGTCGATGCAGCAGGCGCGGAAGCCGGAGCCGCAACGGGCTGAGGTGCAGGCGTTACAGGTCTGGGCGCCGGCGCAGGAGCCGCGGACTTGGTCGCAGGCTGGGCAGCCGGAACAGCAGCGCCGCGGTCCCAAGGCATACCGCCCTGGCGCGCGGACGTAGCAGCGGGGGCACCGGATGCCGCCGGAGCGGCAGCACGAGCGCCCGAAATGAGCGTCGGCTGTTGGGCAGCAGCGGGTACGGATGCTGCAGGCGCGGCGGCCTGAGCAGCAGCCACGCTCGCCGGCACGGCGCCGTTGGCAATCATGGCCTCCAGGCGTGCCACGCGCTCGGCCAATGCCTCAATCGTTAAATCGGCCTCGGGACGCGCCAGACGCGTGCAGGCAATCTCGAGCACCAGGCGCACGTCGCTCGCGCCCCTCATCTCCAGTGCGGCATCGTCGAGCACCGTCAGCACGCGGGCCAGGCGGTCGGCAGGATGCTCGCCAAAGGCAGCGGCCTCGGCAGCAAGCGCCTCGGCCTGCTCGGAGCCGCCCTCAAACAGCTCGGCACGGGCACCGGCAACGCAGGCAACGTACACGTCGCGCACATGCGCCACCAGGTCGCGCGTCAGCTCCAGCAGGTCATTGCCCTCCTCGACCTGCGCACGGATCAGTCCATAGAGCTCGGCAACATCGCGATCGGCAATGGCGCGGGAAAACTCGCCCAGAATCTGGTCCGAAACCTCGCCCAAAAGCGAGCGGGCGTCGTCCGCATGCACAGAACCGTTGCCAAAGACGCTCAGCTGCTCCAGCGTGGAAAGCGCGTCGCGCATACCGCCCTTGGCATGGCGCGCCACAATGGCGAGTGCCTCGTCGTCGTAATCGAAGCCCTCCTGCTCGCACACGTAAGACAGGCGATGCTCGATATCCTCGTTGCCGATGCGGTGGAAATCGAAGCGCTGGCAGCGTGAGAGAATGGTCTCCAGAATCTTTTGCGGGTCGGTGGTGCACAGCACAAAGATCACGTGTGCCGGCGGCTCCTCAAGCGTCTTGAGCAGCGCGTTGAACGCCGCCGTCGTGAGCATGTGGACCTCGTCGATGATATAAATCTTGTACTTGCCGCGCACTGGGGCAAAGTTGACGGAGTTGATGATCTCCTCGCGCACGTTGTCCACGCCGGTACGGCTTGCGGCATCGAGCTCGTAGACATCGGGGTGGTTACCCTCGGCAATGAGCTCGCACTCCTCGCAAGTACCGTCGGGCATGCAGCCGCTTGCACCCTCGGCGCGCGCCGCCTCGGCATTGCGGCACAGCAGCGCCTTGGCCAGAATGCGCGCCATGGTGGTCTTGCCCGTGCCGCGCGGTCCGCAGAACAGGTAGGCGTGGGACAGGCGCCCCTCGGTGATGGCGTGCTCGAGCGTCGAGACGATATGCTGCTGGCCCACCACGGAGTCGAAGGTGAGCGGGCGATACTTTCGGTACAACGATTCCATGGGTGCTCCCCCGGGTATACTGAGTCTTGTTGCCGCGACGGCCATGCGGTCGCACGGCATACTGCATTCATAATAACCCGTACGGCGAGCCCGCCGCGATAGGAGTCCAAAGAGCATGGCAGACGCAGAGAGCAACCTCGTTCCCTCCGAAGCAGCCGACCAGGTCGAGGTCGCGCTCGAGAAGCAGGCCGCGGCCGATGACGGCATTCTGTACCTCAACGAGTACCAGTACGAAAACGACCTGGTCACCGACTTTGCGCGCCTGGTCGCCTCGCCCAGGCGCCGTGGCTCCCTGTACGTCGCCGCCGCGATTGCCGCGCTCATCGGCATCGGCATGTTGGTGGCCGGCGGCAGCTGGATCAAGTTCGGCGTCGTGCTGATCGTGTTCGGCGCTTTTTTGGCCTGGTGGAGCAAAAACCTGCACCACACCCTCGCCCGCGACTTTATCGACGCCGTCGAGGCCGACGAGTCCATGGGTGGCCGCTATCGCCGCGTCGCCGCCAACGAGGACGGCCTGATGGTTTGGGGCAAGAGCGGCAAGTCACAGTTCTTCCCGTTTGACAAGCTCGACCACGTGCTCGACGGCGAGCGCATCTTTGTGGCCATGTTCGCCGACCAGGGCGTGACGATCCCCAAGGACACCTTCGTCCGTGGCGATGCCGAACAGTTCGGCCCCTTCCTTAAGGCGCGCATCAACAAAAAACTCCGCATCGAGACCAAGAAGAAGAAAATGAAGGCCGAGAAGGCCGCCGCCGAGGCCAAGCAGGGCGACAAGCCCCAGGAGACCAAGGGCAAGCAGCGCAAGCAGAAGAAGAACAAGAAGAAGCGCTAGGCCGGACGCAAGGTCCAGACCCCAGACGGAGCTTAAATTGAATGTCGCCCACCTGCGCGTGCTACACTAGCAGCATCTATGCCACCGCGAATGGCTCGGCCCCGTGCCCGCCACTCGCAAACGAACTTTAAACGCACGAGGGTTGGCCATGCCGCTTTTCTCGCAACATACCGCCCGGTTCTCGCCGGACGTTCCCTTGGAGGGCACTAGCTCTCGCGAGCTGCTCAAGCGGTACCAGCCGCTCGAGACGCTTGCGACCGGCGGTTTTGGCTCCATCGAGATTTGCCGCGACACGCATCTGCGCCGTCGCGTGGCCATTAAGCGCATTCCCCTTATCAACGGCGCCGGCATGCCCGCCAGCGACATCATGGACGTGCTGCGCGAGGCGCATACCGCCGCCATGCTTCAACATCCCAATATCGTGCAGGTTATCGACTTTACGCACGACACCGCCTATGCCTACCTGGTCATGGAGTATGTCGACGGCATGTCGTTGGCCGAGTTTTTGCATCGCGTGGACGGCCACTCGCTCACCTTTGACGAGGCCGCGGCCATTGCCGACGCGCTGGGTCAGGCACTCACCTTTGCCCATGCAAACGGCGTGCTTCATCTGGACATAAAGCCCGCCAATGTGCTTATCGACCATTCGGGCAATGTAAAGCTCACCGACTTTGGCATGGCGCGGCTGTCGTCTGCCGGCGGCTTTGGCGGCTCGCGCGGCGGCACCATCGGCTACATGCCGCCCGAGCAGCTCGATATCGAGACCGGCACGGTCGACGAGCGCGCCGATGTCTTTGCCCTCGCCTGTGTGATCTACGAGGGCCTGTGCGGCAGCGCTCCCTTTATGGCGGCCACGCCCGCCGGCTCGCTCGGCGGCATCATCGGCGGCGCCACCTATCCCAGCGAGCTGATACCACACTTCCCCCCGGGAGCCGAGGCCGCGCTCATGAGCGCGCTCTCCCCCATGCCGCAGGACCGCCCCAACAGCATCGAGGCATTTTGCGACCAGCTCCTTGCCGGTCTGGGCAGCGTGCGCGAGGGCCGTCGCAGCCTGGAGCAAATGGTTGGCGAACTTTCGGATGACGAGCAGGAGCTCGACGATATCGAGCCGTCGCACTACGAGGACGACGCCATCGAGGTCGACCCCGCACTCGGCTGGGCGGGCACGCGCTGGAGCCATGCGCGCGACTACACCATGCGCACTATCTCGGCGCTAACGTGCGGCACCTATAGCTTTTTGCTGATGCAAACGGCCGGGGTCGCGGCGCTTCCCGGCCTGGTCATTGCGGCCATCGCGATCGGAGCGGCGGCTGGCCTGGCCCCCCAGATTGGCTCGGCCATCTCGGCTGTGGGCTTTTTGGTGCTCATGGCCAACGCCACCATGCAGGCGCAGGGCATCTTGTCGATGTTGCCCGTCGCGGTGATCTTTGCCGCCGCCATGTCCGGTTGGTGGATTGCCTGGGGTCGCACCGAGGCTGCCGCGAGCGCCGCGCTCACCTGTGCACTCGCGCTTGGCTGTCTGACCGGCAATACCTTCCTGGCAGCTGGGGTCGCCGCCGGCGTCGCGTCATTTTGGCTCGGCCCGGCAAGCGCCGCCGCGGCAACGGGCATGGGCGCGCTTTTTGCCCGTCTGGCCACGGTCGCGCTTTCAGCCGGAGGCGTGCTGGGGCTCGGTAACGTTGCCGCAGCGCTGGGAGACCCGCTCCTTTGGGCTGCCTTTGTGCTGGTCGCGGCAACTGCCGCAGCGTCATCTGCGCTGCTCAATACCCATGCCAAGCGTGCCGATCAGGGCTCAAACCTTGCCGCAATCGCCGCCATAGCTGTCACCGGCATCGGCTGCGCAGCGGCGTCCTGTCTTGCACACCATATGGAAATTGCCAGCCTTGCAGCCGCGGTCGTCGCCAAGGCGGCGGTTGCGGGAATCCTATCCTCTATAATCGTTGGGATATGCCTATATTCGCTCGGATACCAAAGAACCTATACGGAGAGTGAACTTTCGTGAACTTCCTGAACATCTTCGAGGACCACGTGGCCGGCATCTTCGGTGCCACCCGTGCCCCGTTCTCCTTTAAGAAGCTTGCCAAGCAGGCCGCTCGCGACATGGAGGATCAGACTCTGGTGATCAACGGCGTCAACACGGCGCCGGCACTCTATACCATCCTGATCGCCGCCGACGACGATCCCATGCTCGCCCCGTTCTACCCCGAGCTTTCGCGCGAGGTCCGCGAGTTTGTGAAGGCGCAGGCCGAAAAGCGCCGCTATGTCTTTGTCGGCGAGCCCCTCGTGCGCTTTATGATCGATCCGCAGCTGCGCGCCGGCAAGTTCTCGGTCTTTGCCGAGAACGTCGATGCCCCCACGCTCGGCCGCCTGTACGAAGAAGAGCGCGCCTATCAGAACGGCCTGGGCCAGAACAACTCCGCGGCAAGCCGTGCCGCCAGCGCCCCGCGCGCCGGCCAGCAGCAGTTTGCTGCCCCGCAGCAGCAGCGCCCCGCCGCCATGCCCCAGCAACAGCCGACGCCTCGCGCCGCCGCTCCCGACCCGCTTGCCGTGGCAGACCCCTTCGCGCCTAGCGTCCCCGACCCCGCCGCCGCACCCATCCCGGTGCCGCAGACCGTCTCGCGCGACGCGCTTGCCGGCATGGGCGGAGCCGCCGCGACCGGTGCCGCCGTGGGCCTAGGCGCCGCAGCCGGCATCGCCTCCAACATGGCGAGTACTCGCGCCCCGCAGCGCCCGCTCGCCCAGCTCGTCGACGTCGTGAGCGGCGAGAGCCATAGCATCACCTCCGCACAGGTGACCATCGGTCGCGAGCGCTCAGTTTCCGACATTGCCCTGCGCGACCCCAACGTGTCGCGCCGCCACGCCCAGCTCACCTTTACGGGCTCGGATTGGTCGATCGAGGACCTCAATTCCACCAACGGCACGCTCGTCAACAACCGCCGCATTACGCGCTGCCCGCTGCGCAACGGCGATCTGCTGACGTTTGGCCTGAGCACCTTTGAATTTAGGGGATAGTCGCTTATGAACATCGATATCGTCCTTTTTGCAGGCCGCATCGTCCTGGTCGCCCTGCTCTATATCTTCCTGTTCGCCGTCATGAAGACCGGCGTGGGACTTGTGCGCGGACAGCGCCGCGACTCGGCCATTTGGACGATCGATGTGGACAAGGGTCCGCGCGGTATCCGCGGCATCCACGTAGACATGCTCGGCCCCGTCATCGTCGGTCGCTCGCCATCTTCGGACATCTGCATCAACGAACCGTTCGTCTCGGCCTCGCATGCGCGCTTTTCGCTGCAGGGCCCGGCGCTCATCATCGAAGACCTCAACTCGCTTAACGGCACGCTCGTCAACGGCCGCCAGCTGGTGGAGCCCGCGACGCTGCGCGAAGGCGACGAAGTCCAGATTGGCGACGTGGTCATGAAGGTGAACCGTCGATGATCGACGAGGAGAACAAGTCCGCAACTATGACCGAGGCACCGGCCGCCGCCACAGCTGCGCCGGCCCACGCCGCTCCAGCGGGCTCCGCACCCGTGGAACCCGAGGACACCGTGTTCTCCCTGCCTCTTTCGCATGTAACGCATGATATTTCGGATCTCGCCGATAACGAGGACGAAGAGGATGCCGCAGCGGCGCCCATCGGCGCACATGCTGCGGAACAGCCCACAGCACCCGAAGCAACCCCGGCGCCGGCTCACTTTGCAGAGCCCGTCGCCGCGGCAATCAACGAGAGCGCTGCGGTGTTTGCGGCACCCGAGCCCGCCGCGCCGGCGTTTCCCATAGCCCCGGCATCCAAGGTTGCGCCCGCGTCTACGCCGGCGCCCGAGCCTATAGACGTCAGCCCGCAAGACGACGAGTCGACCGCCCGCGCGTCCGAGGAGCCCGGCTCCCCGGACACCGGCGATTCCGAATCAAACGCCGAGACCGACACCGTCTCTCCCGGTGACACAGCCGAGATCGACGTTGCCGCCGTTGAGGCCAAGCTCAAAGACCCCGGCTCGACCATGAGCTTTGAGCCCCTGACCGAGGAACGCATCGAGACCGACTCGACCTATGATGCCGGCACCACCACACAACTCATGTGGGGCGCCCGCTCCGACGTTGGCTGTGTGCGCCCGCACAATGAGGATTCCTACCTGGTGCAGTCGCCGCTCTTTTGCGTATGCGACGGCATGGGTGGTCACGCCGCCGGCGAGGTAGCCTCTTCCATCGCCGTCGAGACTATTGCCAAGACGGCCCCGCAGTCCGCCGACGCAGCACGCCTGGCCGCAGCCGTCGAGGCAGCCAACGCCGCCGTAATCGAGGCGGCCCTGAACGGCCTGGGCAAGCCCGGCATGGGCTGCACAGCCACTTGCGCCTATATCGAAAACGACACGCTCGCCATCGCCCACGTGGGTGACTCTCGCGCCTACCTGCTCCACGAGGGCACGCTCATCCGCGTGACCCGCGACCACTCCTACGTGGAGGAGCTCGTGGACGCCGGCGAGATTACGGCAGACGAGGCTCGCGTCCACCCCAACCGTTCGGTCATCACCCGTGCGCTGGGCTCGGACCCTGCCATGTATGCCGACCACTTCACTCTGCATATCGAGGAAGGCGACCGCCTGATCCTGTGCTCCGACGGCCTTTCGAGCATGATTCCCGATAGCGATATCGAGAACATCGCCACGCAGTCCTCAACCGCGCAAATCTGCGTCGACAATCTAGTGGACGCGGCGCTTGCCGCCGGCGGCCACGACAACGTGACCGTAGTAGTCGTTGACCTGGTTGACGATGGCGTTATGCGCGAGGCGCAGCGCGTGCGTCGCCGCAACATTACTATCGCCGCCATCCTGGCCCTCGTCTTTGTGCTGGCAGCTGGCATCTGGGCCTACACGGGTGTCACCGGCTCGTACTACCTGGGTACCTACCAGGGCAATGTCGCCGTCTGGCGCGGCCTGCCCGGCAAGCCGCTCGGACTCAAGCTCCACTGGCTCGAAAGCGAAACCAGCATTAAGCTGTCCGACCTGCCCGAAGACACGCAAAACCGCCTCAAGGCGGGCATTCCGCAAGCAAGTGTCGACGATGCGCAGGACACGATATCCAAGTACCGCCACCAGATCGATGAAGAGCAGACCCGCCAGGTGATCGACGCGCAAACGATTCGCGACAACACCAATCAGGGATCGACCTCCGAATCAGATTCCGAGAAAACCGCCGAACAGTCCGCCGAGGCCGAAGCCTCCGATAAGAATTAGAAAGGGAGTGCCGCTTATGAGTCGCCGCAACACCGAGCTGCTCTTGCTCATCGCCTCGGCGTTCCCCGTCATCCTGCTGTATGCGATGTACGTGCTCACCGCGGGCGCTGCCATCTCCTTTGAGACGCTCGCCGTACCGATCGGCCTCTTTGCCGCCTTTGCCGCGGCCCACATTGCCGTGCGCATCTTGGCGCCCGGTGCCGACCCCGCCATCCTGCCCATTGTCTTTGTGCTTTCGGGCATCGGCATCACGTTCGTGACGCGTCTCGCACCCGCTCTCGCGATCTCACAGCTCATCATCCTGTTTGTCTCGGTGGCGCTCATGGTGGGAACGCTCGCACTGGTCAAAAACCTCGACGTGGTCATGCGCTACAAGTACACCTTTGGCATTATCGGCATCATCCTGCTGATGCTGCCCATCTTTATCGGCACCACGATCTCGGGCTCCAAGCTGTGGATTCGCATCGCGGGCTTTACCATCCAGCCTGGCGAGTTCGCCAAGGTCTTTATCGTGCTGTTCCTGGCCGGGTACCTGGCCGAGAACCGCGAGCTGCTCTCCATCTCCAACCGCAAGATCCTGGGCTTTAAGATCCCTCGCCTGCGACTGCTGCTGCCGCTGTTTGCCGTGTGGGGTGTGTGCCTGCTCGTCGTCGTCTTCGAACGCGACCTGGGTTCGGCCGTGCTGTTCTACACTATCTTCTTGCTGATGCTCTACGTTGCCACGGGGCGCTTTTCGTATGTCGTTATCGGCCTTGCGCTGCTGGCCGTTGGGGCCGTGGGCGCCTACAAGTTCCTGTCGCACGTTCAGGTGCGCTTCCAAGTTTGGGTCGATCCGTTTAAGGACGCCCAGGGCCAGGGCTACCAGATCGTCCAGTCGCTCTTCTCGCTTGCCGATGGCGGTCTGGTCGGTGTTGGCATCGGCAACGGCATGGCCAACAACATCCCTGTCGTCGAGTCCGACTTTATCTTCTCGGCTATCGGCGAGGAGATGGGCCTTTTGGGCGGCGGCGCCGTGCTCATCCTGTTTATGCTCTTTGCCGTTCGCGGCCTCACCACGGCTGCCCGCGCTAAATCCGACCTCGCCGCCTTTAGTGCCACAGGCCTTACGGCCGCCATCGGCTTCCAGGCCTTCTTGATCGTTGGCGGCGTAACCCGCCTGATCCCGCTGACCGGCGTCACCCTGCCCTTTATGAGCCAGGGCGGCTCCTCTCTGCTGGCGAGCTTTATCATCGTCGCGCTCCTGCTGCGCGCCGGTGACGAGGCGACCGGACGCGAGGCCGAGCTTACCGGCACCGGCACCATGGCCGCCATCACCGATGATCAGGTCGCATCTGCCGCCGCCCCGACGGGCACGCGCTTTGCCACCTCGTCTTCCTACGGCAGCGGCAGCCATTCCGTCGGCTCACGCATGCGCCGTCGCCTGCTCGACACGCCTGAATCCGGTGTGCTCGGCCGCGTTGCGCTCGCCAACCGTCTAACCCGTGCGGTGCTCGCCTTTACGGCGCTGTTCGCCATCCTTATCGGCAACCTCACCTATGTCCAGGTCATCAAGGCCAAGGACTATCAGGACATGCCGACCAACAACCACACCATCGCCCGCTCCAAGTACATCCAGCGCGGTTCCATCATCACGTCCGACGGCGTGACGCTGGCCGAGTCGCTGCAGCAGGAGGACGGCACCTACGTACGCTCCTACCCCAACGGTAACCTGGCAGCGCACGTGGTTGGCTATGTGAGCCAGCAGTATGGCACCACCGCCATCGAGAGCGTCATGAACGACACGCTCACCGGCTCTAAGGATTACTCCAGCTGGAACAACGCCATCGCGTCGCTCGCGGGCCAGACCCAGCCGGGCAACACCGCCAAGCTCACCATCGACTCGCGCATCCAGACGGCTGCCGAGCAGGCGCTCAAGGGCTTTAAGGGCGCTGTAGTGGTCATCGACCCGCGTACCGGCGCGGTGCTCGCATGTGCCAGCTCGCCCACCTACGACAACACCAACATCGATGCCCTGCTGCAGACGGGCGGCGGCGAGGACGGCTCCATGTACAATCGCGCCATGGACGCGCTGTACACGCCGGGCTCAACGTTTAAGGTCGTTACGCTTTCCGCGGCACTCGAGACCGGTACCGCCAGCCTTACCAGCACCTACCAAGCGCCCGGCTCCATGGACATCGGCAACGCGCCGGTCACCAACGACGCCAACGAGAGCTACGGCACCATCAGCCTCCAGCAGGCGTTTGCCGTGTCCTCCAACGTCGTCTTTGGCCAGGTGGCCAACGAAGTGGGCGCAAACACGCTCGTGCAGTTTGCCAACGCCTTTGGCTACGGCCAGAAGCTCGGCCAGGACCTGACCTCCACGGCCTCCATCATGGCCGACCCATCGCTCATGACCGAGTGGGAGACCGCTTGGGCAGGCGCCGGCCAGCCTGTCGGCATGGATCACACGCCCGGCCCGCAGACCACGGTCATGCAAAATGCCGTGATCGCCGCCGCCATCGCCAACAGCGGTGTGGTCATGGACCCGTTCTTTGTTTCACAGGTGCTCGCACCGGACGGAACCGTGGTCAAGACCACGCAGTCCCGCTCGCTGGGCCAGGCCGTCAGCTCCGCCACGGCCGACCAGGTCAAGCAGGCCATGCTCGCCGTCGTCCAGTCCGGCACCGGCACCGATGCCCAGATTCCGGGCGTCAAGGTTGCCGGCAAGACCGGCTCGGCCGAGACCGGAGGCACCAACGTCAACTCGATGTTTATCGGCTTTGCACCTTACGATTCACCCACGGTCGCCATCTCGGTGGCCTTGGAGGATTACGACCAACACGACGTCAAGGCGGCCAAGATCGCCGGCATCGTCCTGACCGCGGCACTCGCCGCCCAGGGAGCGTGATGCCCGTGATCGAATCGGACACCCGGGGCGCGCCGCGGCCTAAGGGCTAGCGGCAATGCGCCACATGGCCCCAGCGGCCACACAGTAGGTACTACACACATCGTTGAGCGAATAGTTATGTTAGGAGCAGGAATGGAACAGAGGGTCCTCGGGGGAAGATACCTCCTCAAGGATAAGGTGGGGACAGGCGGCATGGCGACCGTCTACCGTGCGCAGGATCAGGTCCTCGACCGCACGGTAGCCGTCAAGATCATGCTGCCGCAGTACGCTGGCGACGCCACCTTCGCCGCGCGCTTTAAGCAGGAGGCCCAGGCAGCAGCCGGCCTCTCCTCCCCCTATATCGTAGGCGTCTACGATTGGGGCAAGGACGGCGACACCTATTACATCGTCATGGAGTATCTGCGCGGTACCGACCTCAAGAGCGGCATCAAGAGCCATGGCGCCCTCGACCCCAAAAAGGTCGCGCAGATCGGCTCGCAGATCAGCTCCGCGCTTTCGGTCGCACACAAGCACGAGATCATCCACCGCGACATCAAGCCGCAAAACATCATGGTGCTGCCCGACGGCAACATCAAGGTGATGGATTTTGGCATCGCGCGCGCCAAGAATAGCCACCTCACGCAAGACAACAACGTGCTGGGCACCGCCCATTACGTCAGCCCCGAGCAGACCCGCGGCCAGGACCTCGGCCCCACCTCGGATATCTACTCGCTGGGTGTCGTCATGTACGAGTGCGCCACCGGCCGCGTGCCCTTTGACGGCGACGACGCCATCTCGGTCGCACTCAAGCAGGTCAACGAGCTGCCCATCCCGCCGAGCCAGATTAACTCCGGCGTCGACGCCGATCTTGAGCGCATCATCCTCAAGTGCATGGAAAAGGACCCGGCGAATCGCTTCCAGACGGCCGACGAGCTGCGTCAGGTGCTCAACAGCTACCTGTCCGGGCGCGCCGTCAACATTTCCGAGCCCACGCGCATCATTGGTGCCCCCAGCGAGCTCGGCGCAACCAAGACCCGCGAGCTTTCCGACCAGACGCGCGCCATGGTTCGTCCCGTCTCGGGTGTGAGCGGCCAGAACAACGCCCGTAGCGCCGTTTCGGGCTCCACGGGTTCCTACGAGGTCGAGAAACCCAAGTCTAACAAGAACAAAATCATCGCCGCCGTGGTTGCCGCCGTTGCCGTCATCGGTATCGTGGTGGCCTTTGCCACGGGACTCTTTGGAGGCGAGCAGGTCACGGTGCCCGACGTACTGGGCAAGGACCAGCAGACTGCCGTGGAGCTGATCAAGGAGGCCGGCCTCGAGGTTGGCACCGTCGATCAGAGCTACAACGACGACGTCGACGAGGGTAAGGTCGCCGAGCAGACACCCAACGGCAACACCAAGAAGGCCAAGGGCACGAGGGTGAACCTGGTGATCTCCAAGGGCCCCAAGCCCTCCGATAAGGTTGAGGTCCCGCAGCTCGTCGGCCTGACCAAGGACCAGGCCGAGGCCGCGCTGGCAAGCGTGGGCCTGAAGGGCAGCGCTACCGAGGAGGCCAACGAGGCCGAAGAGGGCCAGGTCTTTGAGCAGGGCACTGACGCCGGCAAGGAGGTCGAGAAGGGCACGACCATCTCGTACAAGGTCTCCAGCGGCCCTGATACTACCTCGGTACCTGATCTGACCGACATGACCGAGGCTCAGGCGCGCAACGCCCTCGATATGGCGGGCTTTGGCGTCGATGTGAGCTATCAGGAGAACGACTCGGTTACCGAGGGCACCGTGATCAGCTGGAACCCCAGCGGCAAGCAAAAGCCCGGCGCCACGATCACCGTCGTCATCGCCAAGAAGTCCGGCAAGGCCAGCGTCCCGGGCAACCTGTACGGCAAGAGCATCTCCGCCGCCGTCACCGCGCTCAACAACGCCGGTTTCTACAACATTGGCTTCTGCGACCAGAACGGCAACCCCGTGAGCGGCAACGAGAACGCCACCGTTACCGGCGTCTCCCCCACCGGCAAGCAGTCCACCGACAGCACGATTACGCTGACGGTCGCACTTTCTGGTTCGGGCTCGGGCTCGGGCTCGGGCACGGGCGACGATTCCGGTACGACCAACTAGTCGCCACCCCACCGCTCATCGCGGCTTTCGCCGCAAACATATTCGCTCACAGGCGCCCGCTTGCTCCCCCAGCAAGCGGGCGCTTTCTTTATCTGAAGCAGCGAATACTACGGCATGCCTTAAACCAGAAGAGCCCGGCACCATAGCGGTACCGGGCTCGATATTCCTCTGGTGCCCCCGGGCGGATTCGAACCGTCGACACCCGCTTTAGGAGAGCGGTGCTCTATCCCCTGAGCTACGGAGGCATGTTGTACTAGTGTAGCAGATTTACGCCGTTGTAATACAGCGTATAGCTACTCTTCGAAGTTGCGGTGGAACAGCCCTCCGGAAAGTGTGTCCCACTATCCAGGCAAATTCTGGGTCAAACTTTCCCAATGGGACCTCGCTGGAAACTGTGTCCCAGAATTTCGGCTCGAAACGGGACACAGTTTCCCAAACGACCCCGTTCCGGAAACTACATCCCGGAATCGGCGCTCGAACTGGGATGCACTTTCCCGATCGAGCCCCATGGGAAACTGCGTCCCACTTGGGGGGCGCTCTTTAATGACTAGTTGCCTTTGTGGAAGAGGCCTTTGATGACGGAAGGAATGCTCTTGGCGCCCTTGGTGGTTACGTCGATAAAGTCGGGCGAACGCACGAGCTTGTCCTCGTCAACGTACTTGCGCACCGCGCGAAGCGTCTCTTTGTCGTCGCGCGTCGAAAACGTAAAGTGACCGTTGTCCTTGGTGAAGATCGCAAAACGCGTGATCTTCTTGGTGCCGCGCAAAACCTCGGCGGCAATATAGTCGACCTCATCCCACGGGATCTGAATAAAATCCTCGGGATTGCGCTCGTTATAGTACTCAAACGCCTTATTGCCCACCATTACGTTACCGTGACTGGTAAGCCCCATCAGGCAGGTTGCCGGCGTTGCCAGATCGACCGTGCTGTTCTGAGATTGCGCCATGCGCGCCTCGCCCTCCAAATAAAACAATCGGACCGCATCCAGTGTACCCACCGGGTGCGGTCCGTTTCAATGGCTCAAAAGCCCTTGCCTAGCAATTCTCGGTCTTAAGCCGAAACGTGCTTACATGAAGCCGCAGACGCGACCGATGATGCCGATGGCGAAGAGAGCCAGGATGATGACGATCGGGCTGACCTTCTTCTTGAGGAGCTTGCAGACCAGCAGGGTCAGGCACACGGCGGCAAGGCCGGGGATGAGCTGATCGAGGTTAGCCTGAAGCGTGGTGACCTTCACCTGATCAAGGGCGTTAGCACCGATGGAGTTATACATCGTCAGTGCTTCCTTGACACCCTCAGAACCGGAGGGCAGATTAGCCCAGTCGATAAAGGCGCCAGCAGACTGCGTGACCTTGGAGACGACCGGGGTGAAGGAGATGGACACCCAGCGCTCGACCAGGGCGCCGATGATGAACATACCCAGGATGGAAGCGCCCTCGGTGACCTTGCCCATCAGACCGCCGGAGAGGTCCTTGGCGATGGAGGAGCCGACCTTGTAGCCAAACTCCTGCGTGTACCACAGGAAGGCGTAACGGATGATGTTCCACGCGAAGAAGAACAGCAGCGGACCGGCGATGCTGCCGGACAGGGCCAGGGAAGCGCCCAGAGCGCCCAGAATCGGGCGAAGTGTGAACCAGAAGGCGGGGTCGCCGACGCCGGCGAGCGGGCCCATCATACCGACCTTGACGCCCTGAATGGCGACGTCGTCAATCGGAGCACCGTTGGCGCGCTCCTCCTCGAGAGCGAGGGTAACGCCAATGACGGGGGCGGAAACATAAGGGTGGGTGTTATAGAACTCCAGGTGGCGCTTAAGAGCGGCAATCTGGTCATCCTTGCTGGTGTAGAGCTTCTTGATCGCAGGGATCATTGCGAAGCACCAGCCGCCGTTCTGCATACGCTCGTAGTTCCACGAGCCCTGAAGGAACTGATGACGGAAGCAAACCTTCTTGCGGTCAGCCTTGGTGAGCTGAATCTTGTTCTCTGCCATATGTATCACTCCCCTCCTACTCGTAATCGTTCAGAATGTCGCCGAGCGGGTCGCCGGAGCCACCGCCCATGCCGCCACCCTGCTTGGCCAGATCCTTAAGGCCAAGGTAGATGAGGGCAAGGGAGATGCCGATGAGGCCAAGGGCGATCAGCGTGAGCTGAGGGATGGCAGCAAGGACAAAGCCGAGGATGAAGAACGGCCAGGTCTCCTTGGTGGCCATCATGTTGATGACCATGGCGTAACCGACGGAAGCGACCATGCCGCCGCCGACAGCCATGCCGCCGGACAGCCAGTCGGGCATAGCGTTAAGCGCGTTGGTAACAGCCTCGGCGGGGATGATGCACAGAAGTACTGCCGGGATGGCGATACGAAGGCCCTGCATGAGGATGGCAGCATACTGCCAGCGCTCGATGCCGGCGAAGTCGCCCTTCTCGGCGCAACCGTCCATGGCGTGAGCGATAGCGGTAGCCAGGGTACGGCAGATCATGGTCAGGAACAGGCCAGCGACCGACAGCGGAACGGCGACGGCGATGGCGGCGGTAACAGCCTTGGCCGAGTCGGTGGCGCCACCGTTGAGGGCGAGCACCATGATGATCGAAGAAGCGACCGAGGCCAGAGCGGCGTCAGGCGCGACAGCGGCGCCAACGTTAGCCCAGCCAAGGGCCATCATCTGGAGCGAACCGCCCAGGAGGATGCCCTCCTGAAGGTGACCGGTTACGAGACCGATAAGCGTGCATGCCACGAGCGGCTGATGGAACTGGAACTCATCCAGAATGCCTTCCATACCGGCAAGCAACGCGACAATAGCAACAAGCAGAATAGTGATTGCAGACATGTATCGGACCCTCCTTTACTATGCTTGAGCGGCCAGTTCGGCCTTAGCTTTCTTCAACATGGCGTCGAGATCCTCGGAGGAATCCGAAGGAACCTTGCGGACCTCGAACTTGACGCCCTTGGCCTTGAGGGCCTCGAGAGTCTTGACGTCGTCATCGCCCATAGCGACGGCGTTGGTGACGACGACCTTGCCCTTGGAGTGAGCCATGGAACCGATGTTGACTTCCTTGATGTCGACGCCGGCCTCGATGGCCTTGAGCAGATCCTGCGGGTTCTCAAAGAGCAGCATGGCCTTGGTGTCACCAAAGCGCGTGTCCTTGACGACCTCGGCCATCTTCTTGATGGGCACGACGTTGGCATGGACTCCCGGAGGGGCAGCCTGCTCGATCATGGTCTTGCGAAGCTCGTCGTGAGCAACGCCGTCGGAAACCACGATGATGCGGTTGGGGTTGATCTGCTTGGTCCACGTGGTGGCCACCTGACCATGAAGCAGACGGGTGTCGATACGGACGTGGGCAATCTTGATGTGCCCGTCGCCGATGACCGTTCCCGGAGGGATGGCGCCTGCAGGAGCAGCGGCGGCCGCAGCCGGCTTCTTCTCCTCGGGCTCCAGAGACTCGGGCTTGACGCGCACGCCAGCCTTAGCCTCAGTCACGAGATGTTTTGCGATCGCATGTGCAGTGTTCTTTGCGTCAAAGCGCTGCGAATATGCCTCGATGAGCATAGGCAGGTTGACACCGGTGACGATAGCCCAGGAATCGTGGCCCTCGATGAGCCCGCTGATCTGGTTGAACGGCGTGCCGCCCCACAGATCAACGAGGAAGAGCACCTGCTCCTGGTCCTCGAAGGAAGCGACTGCTTCCTCGACCTTGGCGCGGAAATCGTCGGGGCCCATGCTCGGCTCGAGCGAGACCACGGCAACAGACGGCTGATCGCCAAAGACCATCGAGCCCGTCTGCTTGATTCCAGCTGCCAAGTCCCCGTGGCTAGCAAGAACAATACTTACCATCACATAACCTCCTTTTTGTCTACGTACTTCCTACACGACATGAAAGGAGTATACCTGTTTGGATTGTGGAATTATAGCTAAATTCGCAAAAGGTTGGATTATTTGTTTAAACGTCTAAGTTTGTTATAAATTGATTACATTGCTGGTTTACAGCTCATTGCCTGATAAAACGTGATCTGCCGATTGTTTCCAAAGACATATACAGGCGCACTGTTCGTTAAAACCGCTTTTAGGTGGATCCCAATGCGCCTGCGTGCCGCCATTTTGTTTAAACAGACATGACTTGACTAACCGAAGCAAATATGTTTAGAACTCTAGCCCATGCAGTCATTGGATGTTAGGCGATGTGGAGTGGGTTGGCGGCGTCGACGGCATCGGGTGCGTCGGAGAGGCCGTCAGGAGCAGCGTCTGCCGGGTCCTCGTCGGGAGTCTCGATCTGTTTGATCATTACCTCTTGGCCCTGCAGCAAATAGGTCTCGCCGCTACCGCAATGGGGACAGGTCTTGCCGTGCTCGACCGTCGCGTAGTCGCGGCCGCACGCCTCGCAATGTGTCACGGCCTCAACGGGCTCCACGATAAGCTCCGAGCCCTCGGTGATAGGCTTTTTATCCGCTGCCCAGCGCCAAGCGTCGAGCAGCAAGTCGGGAATGACGCCCGAGACCTCGCCCAACAGCAACGTCACGCTCGAAACGCGACGCACGCCATTGACGCGCGCCACGTTCTCAACATCGCGAATGATGTGGTAAACGATCCCCAATTCATGCAAGGCGAAACCCTTTCTGCAGAGGTTGATTCGATGCAAACTCAAAACAAGGGGACGGCGAAATCTAGTCTGCGCCGTCCCCTTACCCGCCATGGTTACCTATTTTCGACCGAACTTAATCTTGATGGCGCGCTTTAAAGCATACTTGCCCAGGCTGGGGAGCTTTTGCTCGTATTTGACCATCGTTGAGCACTCGGGGCGGTCGCGATCCAGATGGATGGCGTCAAACGCGCACTTGGTGGTGCACAGGCCGCAGCCGATGCACTTGTTGGGGTCGACGATCGAGGCGCCGCAGCCAAGGCAGCGGGCGGTCTCGGCGCGCACCTGCTCTTCGGTAAAGGTCTCGACGTACTCGCTAAACGGCGCGGCCTTCTCGCGCTCGCGGTCCACGTGGGCAACCTCGCGGCTCGCGTTGTCGTAGCTCTCGATCACGACATCGTCGCGGTCGAGCGCGGTGTAGCGGCGCTGGTTGCGGCCGATGGTGAGCGTGGACCCCGGCTGCACAAAGCGATGGATGGACACGGCGGCCTCGTGACCGGCGGCGATAGCGTCAATGGCAAAGCTGGGACCAGTGTAGACGTCACCACCCACAAAGATGTCGGGTTCGGCGGTCTGGTAGGTCTGGGGATCGGCAAGGGCACCCTGGCCACGGCCAAGCTCCACCTTGGAGCCAGCCAGCAGGTCGCCCCACACAATGGACTGGCCAATCGACATGACGACACGGTCGGCATCGACACGGCGCAGGTCGTTCCCGTCGTACTCGGGCGCAAAACGGCCCTCGTCGTCAAAGACACGCGTGCAGCGCTTGAAGGTGATGCCGCGCACATGACCGGCCTCGTCCAGGTGAACCTCCTTGGGGCCCCAACCGCAGCTGATGTGCGCGCCGTCCTCGATGGCCTCGCGACGCTCTTCCTCGCTGGCGGGCATCTGGGCCTCACTCTCCAGGCAGAACATCTCAACGTGCTCGGAACCCAGACGGCAGGCGTTGCGGGCAACGTCGATGGCCACGTTGCCGCCGCCCACCACAATGGTGCGGCCGGACAGGGTATCGATCTTGCCGCTGTTAACCTCGCGAAGGAAGTCTACGGCCACGGTCACATCCTCGGCATCCTCGCCCGGAATACCGGCAAGGCGGCCGCCCTGGCAGCCAATGGCAACGTAGAAGGCCTTAAAGCCCTGCTCGCGCAGCTCATCGAGCGTCACGTCACGGCCGACCTCCACGCCATAGCGGAACTCGGCGCCCATCAGGCGAATGATCTCGACCTCAGCCTCGATAACGTCTTTCTGCAGCTTAAAGCTGGGAATGCCATAGGTGAGCATGCCGCCCGGGCGCTCGTTCTTCTCGAACACGACGGGTTTGTAGCCCTTCTCGGCCAGGTAGAAAGCGCAGGACAGACCGGCCGGACCGGCGCCGATGATGGCGATCTTCTGGTCGAAGCCGCCGGCACGCGTCGGGGTCACCACAGGTGGGACATAGCGGGTCGCGGCGTCCAGATCGCGCTGGGCGATAAACTTCTTGACCTCGTCGATGGCCACGGCCTCGTCCACGCGACCACGGGTGCAGGCGTCCTCGCAGCGGCGGTTGCACACACGGCCGCAGATAGCGGGCAGCGGGTTCTCGCGCTTAATGAGTGCTAGGGCCTCGTCATAGCGACCCTGAGCCGCGAGCTTCAAATAGCCCTGAACGGCAACGTGCGCGGGGCAGGCCGTCTTGCAGGGAGCGGTGCCGGACTCATGCGTCTCGATGCGGTTGTCGTTGCGGTAGTTGGGCGACCACTTGGTGTGGTCCCACTTGGTGGCATCGGGCAGCTCCTGGCGCGGATACTCGGGCACCTGTCCGCCGGACTTTTTGCTGCAGAGCTTCTGGCCCAGCTTGGCGGCGCCGGCCGGGCACACCTCAACGCAGCGACCGCAGGCCACGCACTTGTCCTTCTCGACCTTGGCGACATAGGCCGAGCGCGACAGGTTGGGCGTGTTGAACAGCTGCGAGGTGCGCAGGGCGTAGCACACGTTGACGTTGCAGTTGCAGATGGCGAAGATTTTGTTCTCGCCGTCAATGTTGGTGATCTGGTGCACAAAGCCGTTGTCCTCGGCCTGGCGCAAGATGTCGTAAACCTCGTCGCGGGTCACGTAATGGCCACGATCGGTCTCGACCACGTAGTCGGCCATATCGCCCACGGCAATGCACCAGTCGGCCGGGTCATCGGCGCAGCCCTCGCCCATCACGCGACGGCTCGCGCGGCAGCTGCAGGTGCTGGCGGCATACTTACCCTCGTATTTGTCGAGCCAATGCTCGATATGCTCAATAGGCACCGAGGTGCTTGCGGCATCAATGGCCTTCTCGACCGGAATGACGTGCATGCCGATACCGGCGCCTCCGGGCGGCACCATCGGCGTGGCGCGGGACAGCGGCCCCTTGGACGCCTGCTCAAAGAACTTGGCATAGACCGGATGCTCCTCGAGCTGGCTCACGCGCATGTTGAGGAACTCGGCGGAACCCGGCACCAGCATGGGCAGTACCCACTGCTTGGCGCGCTCGGGGTTTTCCCAGTTGTACTCGAGCAGACCCGTGTAGCTCATGTCGTCGAGCATCTTCTCGATATCGGCCTCGGGCATGCCGGTGAGCTTGACCATCTCGGGCAGCGTATAGGGACGACGCATCTTCATCTTGCAGAGCACTTCGGCCTGCTCGTCGGTTGCGGCCTCGGCAAACGACCAGTACTCGTAGCCCAGCAGCTCGTCGCGATGCAGCAGGCGGTTGGTGCAATGCTCGCACAGTTTGACGATGGCCTCGCGCGGATGCTCCGGCAGCGGCGGCACGAACTCCGCGCCGATATCGGGCTCGGTGTAGCTAATCCCCGGTCCGTTGAGAATCATGGTTGTCCCTTCTCTTGCCACAGCCCGGCGAGACCGCGGCGCCCCTCTTTTTTTGCAGGCCAGGCATGCCCCCATGCCGTTCACCCGCCATTGTTGACATTGTGTCAAAAATAGTATTGACGAACCGTCAACAATATTCAAGACTGTTAGGCGAACGGTCAGGCAAAAGAGGATGAAAGGCGGCAAAACATGGGCAACAACACAGCAGATACCTCTGTGGTCGATGCCGTCCCCGCATCCGATAGCGCGGCAAAGCGCCTGACGGGCGACGAACGCCGTCGCGAGATCCTCGATGCCGTGCGCACCGTAAGCTCCGAGCTGGGCGTGTCCCACCTATCGGTATCGGCCGTGACCAAGCGAGCCGGCTGTACGCGCTCATTGTTCTACCACTACTTTGCCGATATGGACGCCGCCGTCACCGCTGTTATGGACGAGGCGATCGACGGTTTTATCTCCGAGCTCGAGCAGTGGAACGCCGGCCGCACCGTCGGTGATATCGAGGGCGCGCTCGACACCGTCGCCCCGCTCTTTAAGCGTCTGGTCGCCAGCGGCCACGAGCTGCCGAGTACGCTCACTTCAAGCAGCGGCGCGCTCTACGGCGGCTTTTTACACAACGTGGTCCAACGCGTGGCACAGTATATCTGCGACACCACCGTGGTGGATTTTGTCGCCCATCATGAGCTACGCATCGACCATGTCTACGAGACGTTCTACACCCTCATCATGGGGTTGTTGATGTATATCCGCACGCACCCCGATGTGCCCGACGAGACGGTCAAGGAAATCATCGCCTCGACACTCCACATCGAGGGCTATACCGCCAAGTATCCGGAGCGCAAGCCCCAGAACTGACGACATTTGGCCAAACTGCCCGCGATCGGAAGAGGGGCCGCGGGCTTGTGAAAGGAGAGCAGCATGCTGTTCGATGTTTGGGGTAGCGATACCCTTATCCACTGGGCCGGCTGGGCCATGGTCTTTATCGGCCTGATCGTGCTCAACGAGGTCGGCCGCCGCACCAAGCTCGGCGCGGCCATCATCTTTGGCGCGGCTCCGCTGGCCATGACCATCTACTGCGTCGCCATCGCCGTCGGCGTTTCGCAGGGTGCCGAGTGGGCGCTCACCAACCCCACCCATGTGTACCAGAACAGCTGGTTCCACTACGCCAAGGTCTACGCGGCGTTGGCCGGTTGCTGGGGCTTCATCGCCATTAAGTATCAGTGGGGCAAGATCGGCAAGGCGCACTGGTTCCGCGCGTGGCCGTTTGTGATCGTCGCCATCAACATCATGATCGCCGTCGTGTCCGACTTCGAGAGCGCCTATCACTTCTTTGTCCTGGGCGAGTCCACCTGGGTCACCTCCGAAGGTGCTACGCAGTTGGCCGGCTGGAACAACGTGTTCAACGGCATCGCCGGTATCATCAACATCTTCTGCATGACCGGTTGGTGGAGCGTCTACGCCTCCGAGGACAAGACCGACATGCTGTGGCCCGACATGACCTGGGTCTACATCATCGCCTACGACATCTGGAACTTCTGCTACACCTACAACTGCCTGCCCACCCACTCCTGGTTCTGCGGCTTTGCGCTGCTGCTGGCGCCCACCGTCGCCGCCTTTATCTGGAACAAGGGCGGCTGGATCCAGAACCGCGCCTTTACGCTGGCCATTTGGTGCATGTTTGCCCAGGTGTTCCCGTACTTCCAGGAGGAGTCCATCTTTGTGACCCACTCCACGCTCGACCCCGGCGCCGCTACCGCGGTCTCGATCGCCGCACTGGTCGCCAACGTCGCCGCGATCATCTACATCGCCTACCGCGCCAAGAAGCTCGGCCGCAATCCCTACAAGCAGGATGTCTTTGAGGGCACCAGCGATTGGGAGAAGGCCACCGCTCGCCGTGCCAAGGTTGATTACGCGCACGCCGAGTAACATGCCCGGCGCAAACGCCGCTTGAATGTGAAGCAGCATAGCCGGCTCCGCGCAACTCAACGCATTGCAGAACCCCCGGAATGTGATTCGTCCGCGTTCCGGGGGCCTTTTGCTGCCGCGAGGATGCGGCCGAACGATGCGCTCAGGTTAAATCGGATCTTATATTTCGTATGCGCTTTATATGGCTCCATTTTTGGGTACAGTGTTGAGCCGATATTGCATTGGGGGATATATGAGCGATGAGACGTATGGCCGCGAGGATG
This sequence comes from uncultured Collinsella sp., assembly GCA_900547765.1. Taxonomy (GTDB): domain Bacteria; phylum Actinomycetota; class Coriobacteriia; order Coriobacteriales; family Coriobacteriaceae; genus Collinsella. The sequence continues at coordinate 25,834 of URIA01000017.1, forward strand.
CGGCCCAGGATGCGGAAGCATGTGCCGAAGCCCTGGAGAGCCTTGACCGGATCGCGCTAGACGAGCTCTCGTTTAGCGATTCGGTCGTCGACGCGCAAGACGAGGTGCACGAAGACACTGAGGACGAAGGCGGCGACGCCAAAGACGCTCCTGACGAAGCCGAAGAGGACGATAGCGAGGCCGACGACCAGCCCGAATCCGACACGGGCGAGGAAACCGTCTTGCTCGACAGCTTACCGGCCGAGGATTCGCTGACTCGCGAGCTTCCTGGCCTGGGTTCCGCACCAGCCGTGGATGAGACCATCGCCATGGGCGATATTCCCCTGCCGTCCGTTCCCTCGGCACACGAAGCCGAGGTCCGCCATCGCAAGATGTCGCCCAAGCGCCGCAATCTGATGGTCGCCGGTGTCGTGGCCGTCGCGCTCGTCGCCGGCGGTGCAGGCTATGCTGCCTGGAACGGATATCAGCAAGAGCAGGCTGCAGCTGTCGCCGCCAATGCCCACACGATGATGTCGGTGCAGATTGGCGTGCATGCCGCGGGCCTCGACTGTTCCACCGGCTCCAAGATTCCCGTACAGGTAAGCGGTCAGGACGCTGATGGCTCCTCCGTGAGCGAAACGCTCTATGTTGACGAGCACGGCTGCGGCATCAAACTGCTGCCCGGCGATTACACGCTCTCCATCGCTGCCTCCCCCATCGCGGCCGACGGCACCATCTATACCGTCCCGACCACCAAGACGCAGGTCACCGTTAAGAGCGATGGACAGGATTTAAGTGCCCAGGCCACCTTTAAGCTCAAGGTGCCTTCGGCCGACACGGTGACTGACGACCAGATCGATGCCGCCGCCAAGTATGCCGAGGAGGGCGGTGCGAACTCCGCCGCAGCTGCCAAAGTGCTCCAGCAGGCAGCAACCGCGCGGCGCGACGCCGCCGTCAATGCCGTGAGCGCGCAAAAGGCACAGGCATCCCGTGACGCTGACGCTCGCCACAAGGCAACCGACCTCTACCGGCTCGATATTCCCGTCGAGTGGTACGGTAAGATCGCAACTTGGCAAAACGGCAGCACGCTATGCATCCATCTGGGCGACGACGCCAATACGCCGCTCGTGACGCTCGTCGCCGTGCGCGATGGCGAGACCTTTACGCCCGATGACGGCGATACGGTTTTGGGCACGGTCAGCCTGGGTAACGGTTATACCGTCTATGCCAGCGGCCCCGTCTATCCGTACGTGGTGCCCCAGACTATCAACGGGCGCACCCAGAATCCCGTGTCGACCTACCCCATGGACACGGCCATTGAGCTTGTCGAGCTGACGACCGGCAACCGCTACACCTATAGTCAGATCAAGAACGACCTGGTTGGCAAAGACGGCAACGCAGACGCCGCGACCAAACTCGAGACCGACTACCTCGCGCAAATCCTGCTGCCGAGCATCAAAGCCCAGGACTAGCCTGGCGCAGCAAGGTGCTCCCCAACTGCGATGAAGGAGCCAGGAGGTCCTGACCCCACAGGTCCATAGATGATTAGGCAAGGAGCCACTTCCATGCGGGCATAACGTGTACCACACCGTGCTCGCATGGAATATCGGTCTGTTCATCCATGGTAACGATTGCCGACTCGCCAAGATCGAACTGGGCCATCGAGGCATCAAGCGCGGCAATTTCGCGCTCGCGCGTTTTCTCACTTGCCATATCCGCACTCACCTGAATCAGGCTATAAGCCCGCATGAGAAGCGCGTCCCCAGCCACAAAGTCCACCTCATGGCTTTTGCTCTTCTCTTTGATTAGCAGGCGGCAGACCGAGCCGGTCCTCACCGCGGGAGTCCTTCTTCTTAGCGCATTGAACACTGCGGTCTCGAGCCTCTGGCCCTGGTCCAATGCCGATGCGGGAGAGAATGCTCCAAACATCGCAGGGTCGACAGCGTAGACCTTAGACGCAGACCGCATGTTATTTGCCAGTGAACGCGTGAACTCCGGCACAGAAAATAACAGGTAGGCGTCCTCATAATACTCAAGTAAATCGCTGAGCGAATTACGGCTGACGGGTATCTGTCTGCTCTTGAACTCGTTGTACACTTTGTTCACTGACAGCTCTCGTCCCGAAGATGCCATACACCGCGTCAAGAACAGCGATGCCAGGCGAGGGTTCTTGACGTCGTACCGTTCAACGACGTCCATGGCGACCGTTCGCGAAGCATATTCCTGTAGCAGCTGAATCGCGTCTGTAGGCGTCTGCTCAAGTGTCGCGATGAATCCCCCTTGTTCAAGATACCCGATCAGATGATGTCGAAGCAGCGCTGCATCGCTCGGGGAAAAGGTCGCATCTGGCTCGGGAACGCTCCCCGTCTTATATCGAACGTATTCCGAAAAACTCAACGGAAAAAGCTCTCGCACAAGAGAACGACCCCTGAACTCGCTCTTAAGTTCTGAGGACAGCATCTTAGAAGAAGATCCCGTCACATAGACGGTCGCTTTCTCCGTATCGACTACACGCCGCAGAAACGCACCCCATTCGGGAATTTCCTGGATCTCGTCAAAGAAAATGTAAGCGCCCTCGGTTCGAGCAGCAGGATACAGCGCATAGAACGTGTCGAGCACGTCCGCCAGCAGCGATGGCTCATACGGGCGCAAGCGCTCATCCTCAAAATTGAAGTAAAGCATCCGGCCAAGCTCGACGCCCCGGCTCTGAAGCCGCCGCATCTCCTGATACAGGCGATACGTCTTTCCACAACGGCGGGCCCCCACAATCACATTTACGATGTTGTCGCGCTTTGGCTCCTGTGGGTTTCCTAGATCAAGGTCTCGCTCAAAGACCTGCGGAACCCCCTGCTGTTCAAAGTCCTTTATTTTCTGGGCGATCAAGTCGTTGAATGCCATGATTCTCCAATCTTGCTCTCTAGCTAATCAAAATTATAGCGATTCTTGATTAATTAGAGAGCAAGATTATGCGTATCTTGATTAATTGATAAGCAAGTTTTCTATTAGTGGCCCCTCCCGGAGGATATCGAGCGGCCGAGGGGGGCAGGCATGAACGCCTCTAGCCGAAAACAAAGTAGCTAAAAAAGCCCCGTCCCAAATGAGCTACTTAACGCCAGGGGTCGGCTTCGAAGAGGGGCTCGCGCTCGGGGCGACGATCGCTATAAGGATCGTAGCCGTCGTCATCCTCGTTCTCGGCACGGATGTAGGGGTCGCGCGGCTTGGGCACAGGCTTGGGTGCAGGCTTGGGTGCGGCCGGCGCGGCGTTGGCGACCGGCGCATTCGTCTTGTTCTTGTCTATCATCTGCATATCTCCTTGCCATGCAATCGTGTTCAACATTATCGATTGTCGCACGAAAAAGGGCGGCGGACCCAATTGGATCCGCCGCCCTTGGCGTTTAGAGACGGCTGGCAGATTTTAAGGCATGTCCCATAAATCTACTCGGCGTCGGGGACCTCGTAGGTAGCAGACGGCGTGTTGTCGCACACGACGGTAAAGCCGCCGTCCTTGTCGGCATCGACCGCCACCTGATCGCCCTCGCGCACCGTACCGTCGATGATGGCGGCGGCGATGGCGTCCACGACCTCGCGCTGGACCAGGCGCTTGAGCGGACGGGCACCGAACACGGGGTCCAGGCCACCCACGGCGAGCATCTGCTTGGCCGCCGGGGTGATGGCAAGCGTCATGCGCTCCTTGGCCAGACGCGCGCGGACGTCGGCAAGCTGGATGTCGACGATCTTCTCGATCTGCGCCATGCCGAGCGGATGGAACACCACGATATCGTCGATACGGTTGAGGAACTCGGGGCGGAAGGTCTGAGCCATGGCGGCGTCGACCTGATGGCGCATCTCCTCCTCGTCCTTACCGGACAGATCGGCGATGGCCTTGGAGCCCACGTTAGACGTCATGATGATGATCGTGTTCTTGAAGGACACCTGGCGACCCTGGCCATCGGTCAGACGGCCGTCGTCGAGCACCTGCAGCAGCACGTTGAAGACATCCGGATGAGCCTTCTCCATCTCGTCGAGCAAGATCACGGAGTACGGACGACGGCGCACAGCCTCGGTGAGCTGACCACCCTCGTCGTAACCCACGTATCCCGGAGGCGCACCGATCAGACGTTGGACGCTGAACTTTTCCATGTACTCGGACATGTCGATACGCACGAGCGCACGCTCGTCATCGAACAGGCACTCGGCAAGCGCCTTGGCGAGCTCGGTCTTGCCCACGCCGGTGGGGCCCAGGAAGAAGAAGCTGCCGATGGGCTTGTCCGGATCGGAGAGGCCCGCACGGCTGCGACGCACGGCCGCGGCGACAGCGGAGACCGCCTCGTCCTGGCCGATGACGCGCTTATGCAGCTCGCCCTCCAAGCCCTTCAGCTTGTCGAGCTCGCCCTGCATCATCTTGGAGACGGGCACGCCGGTCCAAGCGCTCACGACCTCAGCGATCTCATCGGAGGTCACCTGCTCGTTGAGGCCCTCGCCGTCCTGCTGCTTTTGCGCCTCGAGCGCAGCCTCGGAATCCTGAATCTGCTGCTGCAGGCCCGGAATCACGGAGTAGCGCAGCTCGGACGCACGGCCCAGGTCGCCGTTGCGCGTCGCACGCTCCTCTTCGCTCTTGGCCTCGTCGAGCTGTCCCTTGAGCTCCTGCACGTGGTCGATGGCGTTCTTCTGGTTGAGCCAGCCGGCCTTTTGCACGTTGAGCTTTTCTTGGACCTCGGCAATCTCTTGGCGCAGGGCCTCCAGACGCTCCTTGGAGGCGTCGTCGGTCTCCTTCATGAGCGCCTGCTCCTCGATCTGCAGCTGGGTGAGCTGACGCGTGGTGGCATCGATCTCGACCGGCATGCTGTCGAGCTCCATGCGCAGGCGGCTTGCCGCCTCATCGACCAGGTCGATGGCCTTGTCGGGCAGGAAGCGGTCGGCGATGTAGCGATCGGAGAGGTCGGCAGCTGCCACGAGCGCGCTATCGGTGATATGCACGCCGTGGAAGATCTCGTACTTCTCCTTGAGGCCACGCAGGATCGAGATGGTGTCCTCGACGGTGGGCTCGGAGACCATCACGGTCTGGAAACGACGGGCGAGTGCCGCGTCCTTCTCGATGTACTTGCGATACTCGTCGAGCGTAGTCGCGCCGATTGCGTGCAAGTCGCCACGGGCGAGCGCCGGCTTCAGGATGTTGCCGGCGTCCATGGAGCCCTCGGTGGCACCCGCGCCCACGATGGTGTGGAGCTCATCGATGAACAGGATGACCTTGCCTTCGGACTTTTGGACTTCCTTGAGCACGGCCTTCAAGCGGTCCTCGAACTCGCCGCGGTACTTGGCGCCGGCGACCAGCGCGCTCATGTCGAGCTCGATGAGGTCGCGGTCGCGCAGGGTGCTCGGCACGTCGCCGGCCACGATACGCTGGGCGATGCCCTCGACGATGGCCGTCTTGCCGACGCCCGGCTCGCCGATGAGCACGGGGTTGTTCTTGGTGCGGCGGGACAGGACCTGAATAGTACGACGGATCTCGTCGGTACGGCCGATGACCGGGTCGAGCTTGCCGGCGCGGGCCAGGTCGCAGATGTTGCGGCCATACTGCTCCAGCGCCTCAAACTGGGTCTTGTCCTCGGCAGACGTCACGCGGTCATCGCCACGCAGCTCCTCATAGACCTGCTCGATGCGCTCCTTGGTAACGCCGGCGTCGCGCAGCACACGACCAGCCTCGCCCTTGTCCTCGGCAAGCGCCATCAGCAAATGCTCGGTCACCACAAAGCTGTCGCCCATCTTGGTGGCCTTCTTTTCGGCCTTCTCGATAACGCGGACGAGCTCATTGGACAGGCCCATCTGCTGGCCCTCGCCCGAAACCTTGGGCGCGTGGTCGATGGCATCCTGTGTGGAGCGCGCAAGCTGAGCCGGGTCGGCACCGATGCGCTCGATGATCACGGAGATATTGCGCTCGCCGGCACCGAGCAGGGCGGACAGCAGGTGAATCGGCTCCACCGCGCCGGCCTGCGCATCGGCAGCCGTGCTCATGGCGGTCTGCAGCGCCTCACGCGACGTCATCGCTAGCTTATCGATTCTCATGGAATCACCTCTCTTGGGGTGGCCGCCCTACGGGGCGGCTTCACGTTGTTCGAGAAGTATTGTTGCCAGCTTTGCGCGATCTTATACACAAATCTAAGTCTCTATATATAAGATTTTCTGAGTGATTGAGAGATAGGGAGCAGGCGCGCTCACCCGCTACGGCCTCGTCCCCTTACTATCTCAATCTGTAACATCTAGCGGCTGTTTATGGCTCCAGATGTTACAAATCAAGATGAAATGACCAGCGGCGCCCGTTTGTCTCAATCTGTAACATCTACTCGGCAAATTAGGGTCTAACTGTTACAAATCGAGACGAACGAAGACACCTGAATCGAAAATCTAAATCTGTAACACCAGGCCCACTTTTAGCGGCCAAGATGTTACAGATCAAGACAGACCGAAAACCACCACAAAGAGGACAGGCACCTTTGTGGTGGTCGCGGTCTCTACTCCTTCGCCGAACCCGTGCTTCCCGATTCGGCGTTCCAGGACATCTCATCCTCGAACAACCATGTACGGGCAGACCCACTATCGCGTGCAGCCTGCGGGTCGGGCAAGCAGGTCTGTTCATAGGCATCCTGAATGCACTGACCCATAAAATCGTTGAGCTCGGTCTGGTTGCCCTCCATGACATAGGCGACATCGCCGTCCAAGATGTAGATACCCGGCCCCTCATTGCCCTCGTAGCCAGGATCGTACGAAACATCACATAATTTAGTGCCATTCGCGGTGTCCAACTCGATGGACGAGCGGCATCCGCCAACCATGTCGTTCGCTTTTGCCCGATAGGATGCATATCCATACCAGCGCTTAAAGGTTTTGCCCTTGAGCAGCTCGGACGCCCTGTCGATCAGACTAGAATCCGTGGTATAGCGCATAGCCCCAAGCTGAATAAGTGGATAATTACTAATGCCCAGCGCAGCCGGTTGCTCATCAAAATCAACGGTAATGGTCTCAGGCTTGTCGTCGCCGGTCAGAAGTTCGACAGATTGAGTCACAGGCTTGACCACCGGCTCCGTCACCGCAGCAGGTAGAAATGCCATACCGACAGCGCCCGCGCCAACCACAGCGATCGCAAGCGCCAAGACAATCAATCCAATACGGGCAAAACGGCTCACGGCAAAACACCCCACAATGCAAACCTTCGCCACCTGCACCAATGATACCGCCAGCCAACACTATCACCAAAAGAAGCCGTCCACTCCCCACCACCACAAAGGAGACAGACGCCTTTGTGGTGGGTTTCGACGCTAACGGTCGACCATCTCACGCCATGAGATTAAACTTAATTTGTTATCTGAATTTATCTATTTCTATCTATCCTCAACAGCTTTTTGTCTCGGGGAGATCATATGAAGCCGTCTCATTCCACCGGTCGCAACGTCATCGCCATTCTCTCCGTACCCATCGTGATGCTCTTCCTTATCGTCATCACGCCCTTTTCCCTCGGTATCGCCTCGCCCTTCGATTTGTGCGGGATGGTCGACGCCGGCTCGCGTGCCACCTCGCTCTCCTTTATCTGCCGCGGCGTGTTTTACGAAGATAGAATTCCCACCGGATTTTGGCAGTCAAAGTTGCCACTGCTCGGTCAGATCGACGGATGCTCCCCCCATTTCTGCCTTGAACCTCAGGCGCTAAACTATCTGATCGACGACCAGCCACTCGACTCCATCACCCTCGCCTACGACTACGCACCAAACACCGATGAGCGCCACATGAACCAAGTCCTCGACAAGATGCTTGGACAGTGCGGGCTCACCGAGGAGGACGGTCGAACCATCTATAGCAACCAGAAATTAAAGCGAACAGAACTCCGCCGTGTCGGAAAAATCGAAGGGCGAAGTGGGGCCGCCTACTGGCAGGCCTGGGCAACACGCGACAAGAGCGAATTCGGACACAGCACCTATATGGTCACCGTCTACACCAAAGACGGAATTAAGGACAATGTTGACGATTTCGCGTCGTCCAAACTCGGCATCCCCAAAACAACCAAACCCGCCACCCCAGATGAAATCCTGTAGAGACATTCATTGTTGTACTCAATGAGCGCAACAATGTTGGCCGTCATAGCCGAAACCACCACAAAGGTGTCTGTCCTCTTTGTGGTGGTTTTCGGCTCCGGCGCTCAACATCTCGATCTGTAACATCTAGCGGCCGTTTTTGACCCCAGATGTTACAGATTGAGATGAAATGTTCAGCGGTGCCCGTTTGTCTCAATCTGTAACAACTACTCGGCAAATAGGGGTCTACCTGTTACAGATCGAGACAGACAGAAAACCACCACAAAGGGACACCTTTGTGGTGGTCGCGTTCTCTACTCTTTTGCCGAGCCCGTGCTTCCCGATTCGGCGTTCCAGGGCATCTCATCCTCGAACAGCCATGTACGAGCAGACCCACTATCGCGCGCAGTTTGCGGGTCGGGCAGGCAGGTCTGGTCGTACGCATCCATCTCGCAACGATCCAAAAAATCGATCACCTGCTGCTGGTCGCCTTCAAGAATGTAGGTCACGCCGCCATCTTGGATATAGACGCCGTCCCCACCTCCGGCTTTTGCGTATTCCGGATTGTAGTTAACGGTACGCATCAGTTTGCCATCAGATGAATACAGCTTCAGCGTTGTATGGTAGCCACCGTTCACAAAACCACGTCGGCGCTCATAGGCATCCCAACCGTCCCAGCGTTTGAACGAACGACCGTTTAGCAAGCCCAGCGCCTGTCGGGACAACTTCTCGTCCTTGGTATAGCGAGACGAGCCAAGTTCAATCATGGGGTAGTTGCTTATGCTTAGAATGCCCGGCGTTTCCTCGATATCGAGCGTTATCTCATCGGGCTTTGTAACGTCCGAAATCATTTGCCCGGGCATCGATGCAACAAGGGACGCCATCTCGACCGTCTGCTCAACCCCACTCGGCCCATAGAAGATAAGCGAGCCAAAAAGGACCACGCCCGCAGCAGCGACGACGCAAGCCACCAACAGCAACAAAACAGAAGTGCAACGCTTCATCTTCAACTCCACAAACGAGAGTGTCTTGAGCTCACTTTAAAGCGCCAACTTCATACTGTCAATTATAGATAGCATATGAACAAAGGCGCACTCCCCCATAGAGGAGAGTTGCAACCTCGATTTTAGCGCCCCTCAAGACCCAACGAGAACGCAGAAATGTAGCCCGGGGCTTACCCTTTCCCGAACGCGACCCTCGCGAAGCGCGTGAGCGGGCGGGAAAGGGTAAGCCCCGGGCGGACAATTAAGTGCGTTACTCGGCAGCGGCCTTGAACTTGTTGTAGTTGATCAGGCAGCCGGCCTTGACGATGGCGCGCTCCTCTGCCGTCATATCGGCAATATAGAGCTCAATCTGCTCGACCGCACCATCGGCACGCACCACGTAGGCGGCGATGTTCTTGAGGTCGCCATCGAGCGCGGCACGGATACCCGGCACAAATACGTAGTCGCCCACCTCAAAGTTGGGCTCGGCCTCCATCTGGAAGGGCACCATGCCCCAGTTCATGACGTTGGAGCGATAGCGCTTGGTGGCGTACTCGTGGACGATGTTGGCCAGGCCGCCAATTACGCGCTGGCAGCTCGCGGCCTGCTCGCGGGCGGAACCGTCACCGGGCTTCTTGGCATAGAGCATGGAGCCATACTCGGTCGCCTTGGCATCGGCCGCGACACCCACGCCGGCCAGTGCCTCAAACACACCGGCAAGCTCGGCATCGAGTGCCGCCAGGTCGCCCGCGGCCTCGCCGGCCACGCGACGCTTCTCCACGGCGTCGACCTCCTTGGAGCGGCCCACGTAGGCCGGATCGCGACGGCTCAGCGTAAACTCGGCCAGGCCCAACGGGTTGGAGCGAAAGGAGCTCGTCTCGCCCGAGGGAATGAGCTCGTCGGTCGTGGTGACCGGGTCCATGATCTTGGAGCACACCTTGAGCAGGATGTCGTCGCCGAGGGGCTCCATCGCGGGCCACGGCTTAATGTTGGGGCCTTCGACCAGCTCGTCGGCCGGCTCCGCCTTGCCAAAGCCCCAGTACACGCGCTTTTTGTACGGCGCGTCGTCAAAGGTGTACTCGCAGGCCTCGTCCCAAGTCTCCTCGGGCAGGTCGGTCGCCGGCGTCAGGACGCCGCCGTTGGCAGCCGTCGCCGCAATGGAGCGGGCGTCCATCAGGGCCACGGCGCTCAGCTGGCCATTACCCGGCTTGGAACCCTCGCGGTTGGGGAAATTGCGCGTGGTGTGGCGGATGGACAGGCCGTTGTTGGCGGGCGTATCGCCGGCGCCAAAGCACGGGCCGCAGAACGCCGTGCGCACGATCGCACCGGCCTCCATAAGGTCGTAGATGTAGCCACGACGCGTGAGCTCGAGCGCCACGGGCTGGCTCGTGGGATAGACCGACAGCGAGAACTCGCCGCAGCCGGTGTTGGCGCCCTTGAGCACGCGGGCAGCCTGGACCACGGAGTCGTAGTTGCCGCCCGAGCAGCCGGCGATAACGCCCTGCTGCACGTGCAGCTTACCGTCGACGATCTTGTCGAGCAGGCTAAAGTGCGTCTTGCCCTCGCCGATCTTGGCGGCCTCGAGCTCGACCTCGTGCAGGATGTCCTCGAGGTTCTCGTTGAGCTCGTCGATCTCAAAGCCGTTGGAAGGATGGAACGGCAGCGCGATCATGGGCTTGATGCTCGACAAGTCGACCTCGACGCAGCCGTCGTAGTAGGCGACATCGGCGGGCTTGAGCTCGCGGTAGTCGTCGCCGCGGCTGTGCATGGTCAAAAACGCGTGCGTGTCCTCGTCGGTTGCCCAGATTGAGGAAAGGCAGGTGGTCTCGGTGGTCATGACGTCGACGCCGTTGCGGTAGTCGGTCGTCATGCTCGAGATGCCGGGGCCCACGAACTCCATGACCTTGTTCTTAACGTAGCCCTTGGCAAAGACGGCGCGGATGATGGCGAGCGCCACGTCGTGCGGGCCGACGCCGGGGCGCGGGGCACCCGTGAGGTAGATGGCAACGACGCCGGGATAGGCGACATCGTAGGTGTCGCGCAGCAACTGCTTGGCCAGCTCGCCGCCGCCCTCACCCACGGCCATGGTGCCTAGGGCGCCGTAGCGGGTGTGCGAGTCGGAACCCAGGATCATCTTGCCGCAACCGGCAAAGTTCTCACGCATAAAGGAGTGGATGACGGCGATATGCGGCGGAACGAAGATGCCGCCGTACTTCTTGGCCGCAGAGAGGCCAAAGACGTGGTCGTCCTCGTTGATGGTGCCGCCCACGGCGCACAGCGAGTTATGGCAGTTGGTGAGCACGTAGGGCAGCGGGAACTGCTCCATGCCCGAGGCACGCGCCGTTTGGATGATGCCGACAAAGGTGATGTCGTGGCTCGCCATGGCGTCGAAGCGAATCTTGAGTGCCTCGGGGTCGCCGGACGTATTGTGTGCCTGGAGGATCGAATACGCGATGGTTCCGCGCTTGGCATCCTCGGGCGTCTTCGTAATGCCGCGCTCGGCAGCCTCGGCCGCAGGCACGACCTCGCTGCCGCCGCGCAGGTAGATGCCGTCCTCGTACAGCTTGACCATACTGTCTCCCACTCTGCCCAAAAGATTTGGGCGCATAGCATACATTCGTTCAATATCGTGCCATAGAACGGTTGCGAGCGGGTTACGAATCTGTACGTTCACTTTATCTCAGTAAAGTAAAGGACGTGCCGGTCGAGGGCCGGAAGATTTTGTGCAAGAGCGTCCCTTTCGACTAGTCATTTAAGAACGTCCCCAATGACTACCCTACCGCATCCGGAGCAAGGCAACGCCGCAGGCAGAGGACGGACAGACACTATGACCCAATCCGAGGGCACGGAAACGACAGGAGCCCCCGCTCGTGACCGCGGGTCGGGGCTGCGACAA
>URIA01000018.1 GCA_900547765.1 uncultured Collinsella sp.
AGGTCAATGCCGCCTCGTTTCAAGGCACCTTGCTCGCTCTGGCGGGTTTTCGCTGTCGTTGCCAAAACATCGGCGTTGCTGTGGCTGTTGAAAATGATCCCAGATGTAGTCGTTGGGGATGTTCTTAAATGACTAGTCGAAAGGGACGCTCTTGCCGGCACTTGGGGACAGTCCCTAAGTGTCGGCAGATCGGGACATTCCTTTGCAAGATGGCGCTGAAGATTGTCCCCGACGACTAGTCGTTTAAGAACGTCCCCAACGACTGGTCGTTTAATGCACCAGTTTCTGTCGAGTCGGTGCTCTTTGCGGGTTGCCCGTATAATGGGTTGCGTATGAACCGCAACCAAGGAGTTCCAGTTTATGGACCAGAGCCTTTTTAAATTCGATCTGATCGCCGAGGATCCGACGACGCATGCGCGCGCCGGCGTACTGCACACCCCGCACGGCGACATCGAGACGCCGATCTTTATGCCCGTGGGCACCAAGGCAAACGTCAAGGGCATTCCTACCGAGACTGTCAAGAAGCTCGGCGCCCAGATCGTGCTCGCCAATACCTATCATCTGTCCATGCGTCCCGGCGAGGATACCATCGCCGAGCTGGGCGGCCTGCACAAGTTCATGAACTGGCACGGCCCCATCCTCACCGACTCGGGCGGTTTCCAGGTCTTCAGCCACAACGATGCCGTCAAGCTCACCGATGAGGGCGTGCGCTTTATCGTCAACGATTACGACGGCCGCCACGTGTTTTGGACGCCCGAGGACAACATGGAAATCGCCATGAAACTCGGCTCCGATATCTGCATGCAGCTCGACCAGTGCCCGGGCTATCCCGCCACGCGCGCCTACGTTGAGCGCGCCGTTGAGCTGTCGAGCATGTGGGCCGAGCGCTGCTATAAGGCGCATACCCGCGATGACCAGGCGCTCTTTGGCATCGTTCAGGGCGGCATGCACCTGGATCTGCGCCTGCGTTCGCTGCGCCATCTGGAGGAGTGCGGCGACTTCCCGGGCTATGGTATCGGTGGCTATTCGGTGGGCGAGGATCACGAGACCATGTTCGAGACCCTGGCGCCGCTCGTGAGCGAGTACATGCCCAAGCATAAGCCGCGCTACCTGATGGGTGTCGGCAACCCGACCACGCTCGTGCGCGGCGTTGGCGTGGGCATCGACATGTTTGACTGCGTGCTGCCGACGCGCACCGGCCGTATGGGCACGGCATTCTCCAGCGAGGGTCGCCTCAACTTCCGCAACGCTCGCTTTGCGCACGACGACGGTCCCATCGATCCCACCTGCACCTGCCCGGTGTGCACGGGCGGTTACAGCCGTGCGCTCATCCGTCACATGGTCACGCAGAAGGAGATGCTCGGCGGCATTCTGCTTTCGATGCACAACATCTACTACCTGCTCAACCTTATGCAGCGGGCCCGCCAGGCCATTATCGAGGGCCGCTACGGCGCGTTCGTGAGCGACTGGATGAACAGCCCTGCGGCGGTGGATTACTAAGAGCAGCACGGGCGCTTGCAGAGCGCGGGCAACGGCAAGGGGCGAGCGCCGGCCGGTCATCACGTTTGCTAACACCGCTTGCGCGACCGATGACCGATAGCTTGCAAGCACTTGATGCATCGTGGGTACCATACCGAATAGTTGATGTTCGGGCGGGTGTTTGGCGCACAGCGTCGACCCCGCCCGTTTTTCTTTTTCTCGATAGGAGTACCCATGATTAAGAATGAGAACGTCGAGGGCGAGCCTGTCTACGACGAGACGTACCGCCGCGGCCCCGTGGTCATGCGCGGCCCCATGATTCCTAAGGACAACACCTACGCCAACCTGCTGGCGCCCGAGGACTCGACCGACTGGCTGCATGCCGACCCGTGGCGCGTGCTGCGCATTCAGGCAGAGTTTGTCGATGGTTTTGGCGCGCTTGCCGAGCTTGGACCTGCGGTGACCATCTTCGGTAGCGCCCGCACGCCCAAGACCGATCCGCTCTACAAGGCGGCGCGTACCGTCGGGCGCAAGATCGCGCAACGTGGCGTGGCGGTCATCACCGGTGGCGGCCCCGGCATCATGGAAGCGGCCAACAGGGGAGCGGCGAGTGTCAACGGCAAGTCAGTTGGCCTAGGCATTGAATTGCCGCACGAGCAGGGGCTCAATAAATACGTGAACCTCGGCATGGACTTCCGCTACTTCTTTGTGCGCAAAACCATGTTCGTTAAGTACAGCTCGGGCGCCATCGTATTTCCCGGCGGCTTTGGCACGCTCGACGAGATGTTCGAGGTTCTCACGCTGGTGCAGACGCACAAGGTCAAGCGCATGCCGCTCGTTTTGGTGGGCACAGAGTACTGGCAGGGCCTGTTCGACTGGCTCAACGGCCCGGTGATGAGCACCGGTATGATTAGCCCGCTCGATCCGGATCTGGTACACATTACCGACGACCTCAACGAGGCCGTTGACATTGCGCTCAGCGGGCTGATGTAGATCAATCGTGCCCACGCGACATGAATACGCATGGCAATCTGATGTTATCTAACATCAGATTGCCATGCGTATTGGGTATACTGGTGTAAAAGACGAGGGCGAGGAGGTCGCAAATGTCTACAGCAACAGTTAAGCCTACGACGGTTCGCCTCGAAGAGGGGCTCAAGGAGCAGGCGACTGAGTTCTTGGATTCGGTCGGCCTCAGCCTCAATTCCTATCTCAATCTTGCCGTTCGGCAGCTGGTAAATCAGCGAAAGATTCCTTTTGAGATTGTAGGAAGGGCGGAGGTGCCCAACGAGGTGACGAGGCGCGCCATGGTGATCGCCGAGGCTCATGAGCTGGGGATTTTGCCGGACGATAGCCTGTCATTCAATAACGCTGATGAGCTTATGTCATTCCTCGATGAGGAATAGCGATGTTCGAGATTAAAGTCGAGGCTCAATTTAAGGTGGACTACAAACGAACGATGCGCATGCATCCGCAGCTAAAAAGTGAGTTTAAAGCGGCGGTTGCAGAGCTTGTGGCTCATGGGTCACTTCCGGCGGAGTATGGCGCCCACGAGCTCTCAAACCCGGGCGGAAACTACAACGGCCACATCGATTTCCACCTATCCGATGGCTTGGTCGATGTGGTCGTTCTTTATCTTCCCCATAAGACTAACCCAGTGATTAGGCTGGTGAGAATGGGCTCGCATGAGGAACTGTTTCAGGGTCCGCTGGGCTGATCGCCGATTTCCAAGTTGCGGTGGAATAGGGACTGATTTGCGGTCGATTGGCCAAAAACAGTCCCTATTTCACCGCAACTGATAGGCGCGCCCCGTTCGCTGCTGTGGCCCCCGGTTCTCCTCATTGCTGGATTTCGCTCAAAAACTCAGCGGCGACTTCGTTGCTTTTGAAACGGATGCTGCGGTCTTCTTTCTTGGGGAATGCCAGCAGCGGGATAGTCCCGTACCAGACAGTTTCCTCGTCAATCACGGCCGCGCACAGCCGCCCTTTGGCCTTGACGGAATAGTCGACGTTCATCTCGGCAAAAATCGCTTTCGCGTCATCGCGCGGAGGTGAGGCAACATAAACCTCAAGGGTAATCCCACGGGCGGCTGCGCCTGCGAGTGTGGTGGTGAGTTTCGTGAGGCATGCGGCGGATGCGTAGGATGCGGCTATGAAGGCACTCTTTGTGGCACCGGTGATGTCTTTAATTAATGCCTCAATAGCGTTTGCCGGCTCTATGAGAATGTTGTAATCGGGTTGCTCGCTGTCCTCTGCTGAATAAATTTCGTACCCCAACTTGGCGTACGTCTTGAGTCTTTTCTGGTACATGCGGGCGAGCATGGGTATCGACAGGTCAATGTAGTCGAATATCTCAACCTGTTGCTTGCCCTCGTGGCTTCTATGCAGTCTGCCCACCTGCTGCGTTACGCTGCCGTCCCAAGATATCGGCGTGGCAATGAAAAGGGTGTCAAGGTAGGACAGATCGAAGCCCTCGCTCAGAAGGCTTTCGGTGGCGACGATGATTCGATGTTCATGCTCAAAGCCGGGAAGACTGTTCAGTATCGCTTTTCTTTCTTTGGCGCCGATTTCTCCGGTTAAGAGTATGGGCTCGTGTCTGCGATCATTAAGCAACCTGAACAGTTCCTCAGCATGCTTTTTCCTTTTGGATAGTATGAGCGGATGTCGACCGTTTGACGCTGCTTCGAGGGCGTCATCGACAATCAATTCGTTTCTTGCCGCATGTGCACACAGCATATCGAGAATCTGATTGAAGCTTGCATCCGGCTCGTAGGCGGATAGCCGAATGCCGGTAAATCTCGGTCGAACGATGCGCTGGATGCCCTGCTGAATTGCCTGCGTTTTTGGATCGATGACATAGCGAAGCGGGCCGCAGAGCATCGAGAGCGCCCGCGTGAGTCCGTCGGAGCGCTCGGGTGTCGCGGAGAGGCCATATATATATTTGGCTGGAGCGGACTTGAGGACGAGCTCGAGCTGTGGCGCGGCAGCATGGTGGCATTCGTCGCAGATAATGAGGCCGTAATTACGAACAAGGTTCTTAACTATCGGCTCCCCGGTTTGGGAGTCTTTGCCAGATAGCGACTGAAAGGAAGCGACGTCGATAAGGCCGCTGACGGCGGTTTTGCCCCCTCCGATTTGTCCAATAAGGGGAGGTTGCTTTTTGCTGATTCGTCCTTTTGGCGTTCGGACCGGCTCTCTGGTGTCCGTAATGTCGAGAAATCGTTCGAGCTGCGATTTCCATTGGGCTATGAGCGCGGTCTTTGGAACAATGACGAGCGCCGGAAGACCAACGGCGGCAATAAGATAAGCTCCGATGACGGTTTTACCGAAGCCCGTTGGCGCAGACATGATTCCGTCTTCGTATTCAAGCATCTGGTCGGCGGCAATTTGCTGTTCGGGATGAAGGGTCCCTTTGAATGCCATCTCAATTGGATTGCCCGTGCTACGTTCGTCTGAATAATGGGCAGTAACGTGGGCTTCTTGAATCAGCTGCTCAAGTTGGGCTTTGCAGCCTCTGGGAATCGCGACGCGGCCATCTCTAAGTTCGCTGAGGTCTATGAGTCGCGGTTTGCCGAATACTGATTGATGCATAGATTGCGCACGGAAGAACTCCGGGTTGGCAAATGTCGCAAGCCTGCGGATTTCCATTTGAGCTGCCGGGCTCAGAGACTTTTCGGGGATGTAGAGCATATCGGCTTGTGTGACGGGCAGGTTCGAGGGGAAGTCTCGTGGCGTGAGCGGGAGCCGCTTTCGTGGCTTTTGGACATTGCGCCTGGTTTTGTTTGTCGCTGCAGCTGTTGCTATTCCAAGCGGTTTGCTTTTGGTGTCCTCGATCAGACGATCCACCGTCGCACGCGAGATTAGTTGGATTTGCGAAAGGTAAAGCCATTGGTCGGGAAAGGGCTCGAATCGTTCGTCAACAAATACGCTGTTTCCTTCCCGCTGCGCTTTTCCCTGAAAGGGCAGCGCAATGAGATTTCCAAAGCCGCCTTCAGGAATGGTGGACTGCGCGGGTATCATTCGGTCAAAGGCTTCGAAGGTGATTGTCTTGTTGAGTGCCGCTGCTTCGGCGATAAGGCAGCTACCGAAATCTCGTGCTGTCTTTGCGTTTATAGGTTCTAGGAAGAAAAACCAGATATGCGCGCCGTTGCCTGACCTTGATCGCTCGACCGCAGCGTTAATTCCATGGTTTTTTACGACAAGCCTGATAGCGTTTGTCGCTTCTTTCCAATCGGCTTTGTCAAAATCAATGACAAGGACATTTGTGTTGCAGTCTTTGTCGAGAACATATTGACCTATGACGTCCCGGAGCCTGTCGTCGCTGCCTTTGAAATGGGCGATAATGGCGGCATCGTTCAGCTCAAGGAATGTGCGGCTGCGACATTCAGCGCATTTAATTCTGTGATGGTTTGCTTTGGGGCAAATGCCTGACTTCCACTCATTTGCGCAGGCGGGTGTATAGCCGATGCCCCCGTCTTTTCTGCGATACCCGTGAGCGTGCACATCTTTGCGGCCGGTAAAAAGATTGCGAAAGAGCTCGAGTTTGTCGCGCGCTGGGCTCGCGCTGGTAACGATGCCCTCGGTCTGTGCACGTTCGCCGAAAGATTTGCCGGCTTTGTCCCATTCTTCGAGTGTTGCGTAACGGATGTCTGGACCGTTGCTACAGATTACGATCTGCTTACGCGGATCTGAAGCGTGGACAACCGTTTTATTGAGTTTGAATAAGGCGTTCCCGAAAAGGGCGTATTGATGCACGGCGTTGCTCATTTGAATGCCATTCTTGTCAGCGTTCATTGGGATGAGGGTACGTCATTTCAGCTTTATGAGATGCGCGACTTCGATTTTGGTTCGGTAATAGTGGGGTACCGATCCGTGAGTGGCAATTAGCCGGTGCCAAAACGTGCGGCGGCTATTGTTAAAGGTGTTTTGGCGGCTATGGGGCGTGTTGGCGGCGTGGGGAGGGGTCCTCGAATGACTCCGTGGTCAAATAACGTCAAATATGAGTACTGTTGTTAATGTAGTCTCATAACATTTGGTAAGAATAGAATACCAATTCCACATTATTCTATATATCTAACCCACTAAACACGGAATTTTGAGCCTTGGCAAGACGTGGAATTGATCGAAATGATCAATTCCGGCGAGATTTTGCTGCTACTAATTTGGTGGCGGTACTCATATTTGCCATTTTTTGTCCAGTGGGTACCGCGAGGGGCCTGTTCGACTGGCTCAACGGCCCGGTGATGGATGCCGGCATGATCAGCCCACTCGATCCAGACCTTGTCCACATCACCGACGACCTCAACGAAGCCGTCGACATCGCCCTGAGCGGGCTGATGTAGGGTAGGTAAAATGGGACGGGGCTAAAAGACTGGTCTGAAACGTTTGATACCAGTCTTTTTAGCCCCGTCCCAAATGAACTGCTTCTAAGTTGCGGTGGAATAGGGATTGATTTGCGGCTGATAAGCCAAAAACAGTCCCTATTTCACCGCAAGTGGTATGGGTAGCCCTAATTGGCAGGTTGGTAGCGGGGGCAGTAGCTGATGGCGATGGCGTCGACGCCTACATGGGTGGCGATGGTGCAGCCGATGGGGCCGGTGCCGGCGTCTACGTAGTCCTGGCCTGCGAGTGCCTCGTCGACAAGCTCCTGCTCCTCGGCGGCACCGGTCGTGAGCACGCGCACGCTGGAGCCCGGATGCTCGGCCAAAAACGCGAGGCAGTCTGCCATGGTGTTGGCGACGATGCGCTTGGCGCCGCGGCCCTTCTTGATGGCCTTGATCTCGCCCGACTGCCACTCCGGCGAAACGGCCAGGCGAATATTGAGCATCTGCGTGAGCTGGCCGGCGAGCTTGGGCGCGCGGCCGTTCTTAACGAGGTTCTCGAGCGTGCGGGGAATCAGCAGCAGGTGCGCGTCGGGCAGGGTCGCGCGGATCTGTGCCTCGGTCTCGTCCAGGCTGCGGCCGTCCTCGCGCATGGCGAGCGCGTACTCCACCAGCAGGCCCTCGGCACCCGAGCCGGTGCGCGAATCGATGCAGCGCACGTCGAGCTCGTGGGTCTCGGCGACCAGGCATGCGTTGGAATAGCAGGCGGACCACTCGCTGCACAGCGAGATAAAGATGGCGCTATCGTGGCCGTCGGTGCGTACGCGGTCAAAGAGTGCCTTGAACTCGCCGGCACTCGGCTGCGAGGTGTGCGGCAGCTGCTCGGAGCCGGCCATGCGGGCAACGTACTCCTCGGCGGTGATCTGTACCTGGTCGAGCAGGTCCTCGCCCTCGATAATCACATGCAGTGGAATGACGTAAATGCCAAGCTCTTGAGCACGGGCGGGGGAGATGTCCGACGTGGAGTCGGTTATGATGGCAAAAGACATAATTGCACCTTTCATTGGGGCGCTTGCGCGCCGCCTTCTGAGAGCAAAGTGCGACAAGTATAGTGGAGTCGTTCCACATTTCTAGGTTCAATTGTTGAATAGTCAACAGTTTGAAGTGTCGGTGTGGAAATCATCAACTGGGGAAGAGGAATGCCGATGGAGGCGTTGGAGATATACAGGCGGCCGGTTGTGCTGTTCGATTTTGACGGCACGGTGGCCGATACGGGCCGGGCGGTGATGAGCTCGACGCGCAAGACGTTGGCCGCGCGCGGGTTTTCGGAGGCGCAGATGGGTGACCTGCGCCGCATGATCGGGCCGCCCCTGTGGAAGAGCTTTCACGACTTTTATGGCTTCTCCCGCGAGGAGTCGCTTGTGGTGGCTGATGAGTACCGTGCCTTTTTTGATGAGCTGGGACCGGAAGAGTATCCCGTGTTCGATGGAATCCCCGAGCTGCTCGATGGCCTTGTCGCGCAGGGGCATCGCTTGGTCGTGGCGACGTCGCGCATGGAGGCAAAGTGCATTGACATGGTGGGCGAGCTGGGGCTTTCGCAGTTTGAGGCGGTGGTTGGCATGAATCCGCCGCAGGGACGCGAGACCAAGGCCGATTCGGTTCGCGATGCCCTGGCGGCGCTCGGCGCGACGGCGGGCGATGCCGTGATGATCGGCGATCGCTTTAACGATGTGGAGGGCGCACACGCGATGGGCGTGCCGTGCATCGGCATCTATTCGGGCGCGGCAGCGCCGGGCGAGCACGAGGCGGCGGGTGCCGATGCAGTGGTGCACTCGGTGGCCGAGCTTGCTAAACTTTTCGCTATCTAATAGACGTAATGTGAGGGGCGGGCGTACCCGTCACTCATTGGTGAGGAGGTCGTCCATGAATCAGGTGGAGCAGAGCGTCGCTGAGTATGTCGACGAGGTCTGGGAGGATGTCGTCGCTGATATCGAGCAGCTGGTGAGTTATCCTTCCGTGGCAGTTTCTGCCGATGCGGAGCCCGGCGCGCCGTTTGGCCGCCCGGTCCGTGACGCGCTCGATTGCGCGCTCGGCATCGCGCAGAAGCTCGGCTATCAGACGAGCGACGACGAGGGCTATGTGGGAATCGCCGATATCCCGGGCCGCGGCGACAAGCAGCTCGCGACTATCTGCCACGTGGACGTGGTTCCCGCCGGCCCTGGCTGGAACACCGATCCGTTCGCGATGGAGCGTCGCGAGGGCTGGTTGCTCGGTCGCGGCGTGATCGACGACAAGGGGCCGGCAGTGCTGTCGCTTTATGCCGGCGCGTACCTGTTCAAGCACGGCATTGTTCCGCGCTACACCTTCCGCGCGCTGCTGGGCTGCGATGAGGAAGTGGGCATGTCCGACGTTCACCATTATCTGGAGAACCACGCAGACCCCGACTTTTTGTTTACGCCCGATGCCGAGTTCCCGGTCTGCAATGCCGAGAAGGGCCAGTTTGGGGCGACGTTCGTGAGTCCCAAGATCGACGGCGGGCGCATCGTGTCGTGGAGCGGCGCCGAGGCGAGCAATGCCATTCCGTCGCAGTCCATCTGCGAGCTCGCGATTGCCGCCGATGAGCTGCCGGCGCCGGTCGAGAATGCTGACCGCCTGGAGATCACGGCTCTCGACAATGGTCATGTGCAGATTTTCGCCCACGGTATTGGCGGTCACGCCTCGATGCCCGAGGGGACGATCAATGCCGTCGGCCTGATCGTGTCGTATCTGCGCGAGGCCGAGGACGCGTTTGGTGCCCGCGGCGAGCGCCTGCTGACGCCTGCCGAGCACGAGTTTGTCAAGTTTTTGGCCTTTGTGCATGCGGACGCCTATGGTCGCGGCCTGGGTATCGACGCGACGAGCCCGGCGTTTGGCCCGCTCACCTGCAACCCCGGCGTCATCCGCGTGGTGGATGGCCATATCGAGCAGGTCATCGACGTGCGTTTCCCTGATAGCACGAGCGCCGATACCATCCGCGAGCAGCTCGAGCCGCTCGTGGGGCGCTTTGACGTGACGTGTCGCCTGGGTCATGCAAAGGTGCCGTTCTCGGTGTCTGCCGACGATCCGGCCGTGAAGGCGCTTATCAATACCTATAACGAGTTTACGGGCAAGCACGCCGAGCCTTTTGCCATGGGCGGCGGCACGTACGCGCGCAACTTTGCCCGCGCCGTGTCGTTTGGCCCCGAGGAGACCGGCCTGGAGCTGCCCACATGGGGCGGCCAGATGCACGGTCCCAACGAGTGCGCCAACGAAGAGCAGCTCAAGCAAGCACTCAAGATCTATATTGTTGCGATCCTCCGTTTGAATGAATTAGAGCTTTAGGGTTTCGCGGTTTCCCAATCTAAGTTGCGGTGGAATAGTTCCTAGAATGGGCCATTTGATGGCCAAGCAGGAACTGTTTCACCGCAACTTTGTTTTTATTGGTGTAAAAGGTGCGCCATGTTCGGCGCTGGATTGTTATCCGTTTGTAAAGGCTGGGCCGCGCTTGCGGTAAGGGTCTATCAAATGGCCGTAAGAAACCGCAGATAAGGCGGTCGTCGCCCGATCGAGGCCGTATCTTTCCAAACAGCAAAGCGGGCAGGGTGCCCGCGAGTCGCATGTATGAAAGGAAGATCATGCTCGATCAGGCTTATTCTCGTCGTCAGTTCCTCGGCCTCGCTGGTGGTCTTGCCAGCATCGTCGGTCTCGGTCTCGTTGGGTGCGGCGGCTCAGGTGCCTCCGGTGCCGCCGACAAGGGTAGCGCCGCCGCTGCCGAGTCCGTCTCCGGCGAGGTGACCTACGACGGTGCCTCCTCGTTCCAGGCTCTCGTCGAGGCTGCTGCCGAGAAGTTCATGGATGCCAACCCCGACGTCTCCATCTCCGGCTCGGGCAACGGTTCGGGCAAGGGTCTGACCGCTGTCGCCGCTGGCACCGTCACCATCGGTAACTCCGACGTCTTCGCCGAGACCAAGCTCGAGGCCGACCAGGTCAAGAATCTCGTCGACCACGAGGTCGCCGTCGTTGGCATGGGTCCCGTCGTCTCCAAGAACGTGACGGTCGACGACCTGTCCCTCGAGCAGCTCAAGGGTATCTTCTCCGGCCAGATCACCAACTGGAAGGAGGTCGGCGGCGACGACGTCAAGATCGTCGTTCTCAACCGCAAGGCTGGCTCCGGCACCCGTGCCACCTTCGAGGCCGCCGTTTTTGGCGACGAGACCGTCGACTTTAAGGGCGACGCCGAGCTCGACAAGTCCGGCGATGTCCAGACTCAGATGGGCAGTACCGACAACGCCATCTCCTACCTCGACTTCTCGCACTTCGATGACTCCAAGTTCAACGCCATCAAGGTCGAGGGCGTCGAGCCCAAGAGCAAGAACGTCACCGACGACTCCTTCAAGATCTGGGCGACCGAGCACATGTACTGCTCCAAGGACGCCGACGAGGCCACCAAGGCCTTCCTGGAGTTTATGCTCTCCGACGACGTCCAGGGCAAGCTCGTCGAGGAGCAGGGCTTCATCCCCGTCTCTGCCATGAAGGTCGTCAAGGACGCCAGCGGCAAGGTCTCCGCTAAATAAGTAATCGCCCCGGAAAGGTTTGCAATGGCAAAACAGCTGCCAAAGCGCGACCTTGAGAACGTGGGCCTGGGCGTCACGGGCGCGTGCGTTGCGCTCGTGACGCTTGTCGTTGCCGCGCTCATCTTTATGGTCGCCCAAAAGGGCCTCTCGGCTTTTATCAAGGACGGCGTCTCGGTCGTCGAGTTCTTCACCGGCACCAAGTGGGACCTGGCCAACACAGCCGAAAGCGGCCTGCCCTACACCGGCGCCCTGCCCCTGATCGTCACCTCGTTTGCGGTCATGGTGCTCTCCACGCTTATCGCACTGCCCATCGCCATCGGCTCTGCCATCTTTGCGGTCGAGATCCAGCCTAAGTTTGGCTCCAAGATCTTTCAGCCGCTTATTGAGCTTTTGACCGGCATTCCCTCGGTCGTCTTTGGCTTGATCGGCTTTCACGTGGTTGTCGGCCTTATGAAGAGCGTTTTCCATGTGAGCACGGGTCTGGGCATCTTGCCCGGCGCCATCGTGCTAGCCGTCATGATCCTGCCGACTATGACTACGCTTTCGGTCGATGGCCTGCGTGCCGTGCCCGATAGCTACCGTCAGGGTTCGCTCGCGCTGGGCTACACCCGCTGGCAGACCATCTGGCACGTGGTGCTCAAGTCCGCCATGCCATCGCTCATGACTGCGGTCATCCTTGGCATGACCCGCGCCTTTGGCGAGACGCTCGCCGTGCGCATGGTTATCGGCGGCATCGAGGCCATGCCGACGTCGCTGCTGTCGCCGGCGTCCACCATCACCACCACGCTCACCACGTCCATGGCGGTCTATGCCGAGGGCTCGGCCCAGGACGATGTCCTGTGGGCGCTCGGCCTGCTGCTGATGGGCATGAGCCTCATCTTCATCCTGATCATCCACCTCATTGGCCGCAAGGGGGCGAAGGCTCGTGGCTAGCACGCACATCCATATCGACGAGGCGAGACTCGGGCGCGTCCAAAAACAGGACCGCATCGCCACGGGCGTGCTGACGGCAATCGCTGCCATCGTCATGCTCATCGTCATCTCCATGGTGGCTTACATCCTGTTCGAGGGCATCTCGACGCTGTTCCAGCCGGGCTTTCTCACAGAGCCGTCGCGCGCCAACGGAACGCAGGGCGGCGTGCTCTACCAGCTGTTCGACTCGTTCTACCTGCTGCTGATCACTCTGATCATCTCGGTGCCCATCAGCCTAGGCGGAGCGGTCTTCCTGGTTGAGTACGCGCCGAACGGCCCTATCCGCGACATCGCCTCTACCGCCATCGAGACGCTGTCCTCGCTGCCTTCCATCGTCGTCGGCATGTTCGGCTTTCTGGTGTTCTCGGTGCAGCTGGGCTGGAAGTACTCCATCATCTCCGGCGCCGTCGCGCTCACCATGTTCAACATCCCCATCCTGGTGCGCGTGATCCAGCAGGCGCTCGAGGACGTGCCGCAGGCCCAGCGCGATGCGTGCCTGGCCATGGGCCTCACTCGCTGGGAGGCCACGCTGCACATCCTGATCCCCGAGGCCATGCCCGCTATCGTGACGGGCATCGTGCTTTCGGCCGGCCGTGTGTTTGGCGAGGCCGCAGCACTGCTCTTTACCTCGGGCATGAGCTCGCCGGTTCGCCTGAACTTCTTGAGCTTTAACCTGTCGAGCCCCACCTGCGCCTGGAACGTGTTCCGCCCCGGCGAGTCGCTCGCCGTGCACATCTACAAGATCTATGGCGAAGGCAGCCCCGAGGCCCAGCAGATCGTCTGGGGCACCGCGGCGCTGCTGATGATTTGCGTGCTGCTGTTTAACGTAATCGCCCGCATTGTGGGCAAGCAACTGGCAAGGAAGATGACGGCCGAATGAGCGAGATAAATGCAACGCCCGCAACCGAAGCGGCCGCGTCCGACACCCAGGACTTTCTATCGAGTGTGGGGGAGAGCGAGAAGCGCGTGCGCGTGAGCGGCAAGGCCGTGAGCGACGAGGTCGTGCTCTCCACCAAGGACGTCAACGTGTACTATGGCGACCACCATGCCCTGCACGACACGTCGCTCGACTTTCACAAGGGCGAGATCACGGCGCTCATCGGGCCTTCGGGCTGCGGTAAGTCGACCTTCTTGCGTAGCCTCAACCTTATGAATCGCGAGATTCGCGGCTGTCGCGTGGAGGGCGAGATCAACTATCGCGGGCGCAACGTGAACACCAAGACCGAGAACACCTACGAGTTGCGTCGCTCCATTGGCATGGTGTTCCAGCAGCCCAACCCGTTTCGCAAGTCCATTCGCGACAACATCACGTTTGCGCCTAGGCGCCACGGCATCACCGACCGCGACGAACTCGACCGCATGGTCGAGGAGAGTCTGCGCGGCGCGGCGCTGTGGGACGAGGTCAAGGACAAGCTCGACAAGAGCGCCTATGCGCTTTCGGGTGGTCAGCAGCAGCGCCTGTGCATCGCGCGCACGCTGGCGCTCAACCCCGACGTGATTCTGTTCGACGAGCCCTGCTCGGCGCTCGATCCCATCTCGACGCTGGCGATCGAGGACCTCATGTCGTCGATTGTGGCCGAGCGCGCCATCGTCATCGTGACGCACAACATGGAGCAGGCATCGCGTGTGTCCAACCGCACGGCGTTCTTCTACATGGGCGATATGGTCGAATACGACGAGACTGACGAGATTTTCCAACGGCCCAAGGACAAGCGGCTGAATGATTACCTCACCGGCATGTTCTCCTAGTCCGGGACATGCTTGAGGCCCGCGGCGGCCACGGTTGCCGCGGGACTGATTGGAGAGGCGGGCCATCTCTTGTGGGAGATGGCCCGCCTTTTGCTCTGCGACCGAAACGACCACCACAAAGGGGACAGGCGCCTTCGTGGTGGTTTGGGGTGGGGCTCGCTGCTATCATGGACAACGTTGAATTTCTACGAAGGAGCAGGGCATATGGCGATTCTTTTGGGATGCGATTCCGTCAGCCTAGAGTTTCCCACCAAGCATATTTTCGATAGCGTGACGCTCGGCGTGGGCGAGGGCGACCGCATTGGTATTGTCGGCAAAAACGGCGACGGCAAGTCGACGCTGCTGAGCGTGCTCGCCGGCACGCTGGAGCCCGACGACGGCCGCGTGACGCACCGTCGCGGCACCACGATTGGTCTGCTCGGCCAAAAGGACCAGCTTGTCGACACCGATACCGTGCATCATGCCGTTGTGGGCGACACGCCTGAGTACGAGTGGGCGTCGAGCCCCCGCACGCGCCAGATTCTCGCCGGTCTTATTAGCGATGTGCCCTGGGAGGGCACGGTTGGCGAGCTTTCGGGCGGCCAGCGCCGTCGCGTGGACCTCGCGCGCCTGCTGATTGGTGACTACGACGTGCTCATGCTCGACGAGCCCACCAACCACCTGGACATGCGCACCATCAACTGGCTCGCGCGTCACCTTAAGGCCCGCTGGCAGCGCGGTCAGGGCGCCATGCTCGTGGTCACGCACGACCGCTGGTTCCTGGACGAGGTCTGCACCAGCATGTGGGAGGTCCACGACGGCCAGGTCGATCCCTTCGAGGGCGGCTATTCGGCCTACATCCTGCAGCGCGTAGAGCGCGACCGCATGGCCGCGGTTACCGAGGAGCGCCGTCGCAACATGGCGCGCAAGGAGCTCGCGTGGCTGAGCCGCGGTGCCCAGGCTCGTTCCACCAAGCCCAAGTTTCGCGTGGATGCCGCTCGTGAGCTGATCGCCGACGTGCCGCCCGTGCGTGACGAGCTGGAGCTCAAGCGCTTGGCCGTGAGCCGCTTGGGCAAGCAGGTTATCGATGTGGTCGACGTGGACGCCGGCTATGCGGATACCGATGGCGTGCCCAAGCAGGTGCTCTCTGACGTGACCTGGCTCATTGGTGCGGGCGACCGCTATGGCCTGCTGGGCGAGAACGGTGCCGGCAAGTCGACGCTGCTCGACGTGATCCAGGGCAAGATTGAACCCACGCGCGGCCGCGTGAAGATTGGCCAGACAGTGCGCTTTGGCGTGCTGTCGCAGCAGCTCGAGGAGCTCGAACCCTACATGGGCGACACGATCCGCGAGGTGCTCGGCAACTATAAGAAGTACTACGTCATCGACGGCAAGGAGACTTCGCCCGAGAAGCTCTGCGAGCGTCTGGGCTTTACGACGCAGCAGCTCTGGAGCCGCATCGGCGATCTTTCGGGCGGCCAGCGCCGTCGCCTGTCGCTGTTGCTGACGATTCTGGACGAGCCCAACGTGCTCATCCTGGACGAGCCGGGCAACGACCTGGATACCGACATGCTCGCGATTGTCGAGGACCTGCTGGACGGCTGGCCCGGCACGCTGATCCTGGTGACACACGATCGCTTTTTGATGGAGCGCGTGACCGACCAACAGTGGGCACTGCTCGATGGCCATCTGACGCATATGCCCGGCGGCGTGGACCAGTACCTGCGCCTGTGCAACGCTACCGCCGAGGGCGAGCCCGTGGGCGCGCCGAGCGCTAAGACCGGCACGTTCGACACCGGTGCGGCGGCTGCTGCCGACAAGCCCAAGTCGAGCGGTCAGCCCAACGGCCTTTCCAACGCCGAGCGTCAGAAGCTCCGCCGCGAGGTGAGCTCGCTCGAGCGCAAGATGGAGACGCAGCGCGCCCGCGTGGAGGAGGCCGAGGCCGCCATGGCCCAGGTCGATCCCACCAACTACACGGCGCTCGGCGAGCAGCAGGCAAAGATCGACGAGGCTCACGCCGCCATGGACGAGCTGGAGATGGCGTGGCTCGAGGCGAGCGAAAAGCTCGAGGGCGAGGAGTAGGCGAGAATGATCAAAGCCGCGTTTTTCGATATCGACGGTACGCTGCTGAGCTTTAAGACCCACCGGATTCCGGCGTCGGCGCAGCAGGTGCTCGACAGCTTTCGCGAGCAGGGGATTGCGTGCGTGATCGCCACGGGCCGTCCGACCTACCAGATGCCGGACTGGCTGTTCGACCTGGGCTGGGATGCGTACATTACGCTTTCGGGCCAGCACTGTTTTGATGCCAAGGGCGTCTACCGCAGCTGCCCGATCGATCCGGACGACGTTGCGGTGATTGTGGACCAGGTGGCGCAGGGGCGCTACGACTCACTGTGCATGCAGGGCGAGAACTCGTTTGTGAACCGCCTGTCCGAGCGCGTGGTGACGGCTGGCAGCAACGCGGGAATCGTCTACCACGAGGAGCCGTTTGAGCATGCCTTTGACGCGCCGGTCTATCAGTTCTGTGCCTTTGTTGACCCAGTTGACGAGCATATCGTGACCGATGCCGTGTCGCATTCGCTCACCACGCGCTGGTGCGACCTGTTCTGCGACATTATTCCGGCCAACGGCGGCAAGGACCTGGGTGTGGCGGCGACGCTGGAGCGCCTGGGCATCGACGCGAGTGAAGCGATTGCCTTTGGCGACGGCGAGAACGACCTGTCGATGTTCTCGGCCGTGGGCACAAGTGTGGCCATGGGCAACGCGCAGGACACGGTGAAAGCTGCGGCGACCTACGTGACGACCGCCGTGGACGACGATGGGATCTACAACGCCGCAAAGCACTTTGGCCTGTTATAGCTGCGGCTCGGCACTTTGGGACGCTCCTTTTCTGCCGGCACCTGGGGACACTCCTTGCGGGGCGTCCCCATTTTGTTTTCGTCCCGCACGTTTTGTGAAACACGGCTAACTTTTAGGCAAAGTAGTAAGACATGGGCAACTTTTGCGGTAAAGTAAGCTGTGAAAAGTATCCAAAGGCTAACTAGCAATCATCGCGAAAGGCGGCCCATGGCCCTGCGTGAATCTGGAGAAGACTATCTCGAATCGATCTACGTTCTGTCGGAACGTCAGGGCATCGTGCGCTCGATCGACGTCGCCGAATACCTGGGTGTGACCAAGGCGAGCGTCTCTAAAGCCATGGCGACGCTGGAGAACAGCGGCTATGTCGAAATGGGCAAGCGCGACGTTCATCTGACGGAGCGTGGTCTGGAGGTCGCTCGCCAAATGTGGGAGCGTCACTGCTTTTTCGTGGGGCTGCTAGAGGATGCGGGTGTTTCGGCTGAGGTCGCGTCGCAAGAGGGCTGCCACATGGAGCACTGCCTAAGCGAGGAAAGCTTCGAGAAACTGAGGGCG
Organism: uncultured Collinsella sp.; assembly: GCA_900547765.1. Taxonomy (GTDB): domain Bacteria; phylum Actinomycetota; class Coriobacteriia; order Coriobacteriales; family Coriobacteriaceae; genus Collinsella. Next base: position 17,503 of record URIA01000018.1, read on the forward strand.
ATGCTGAACCGGGGCGAGGCGACGGGCCAAGCGGCGGAATCCTAACGAACCCCCAGTAGCGCGGAGTTCGCGCAAAGCGCGAACCAGCGACCGGGACCAGCGGCCCTTTCGGCCAAGTCCATTTCAGCAAAGGAACCCCGCCAGCAAGCGATGCCCAAGAACTGCCAGCTACGTCACCGCAGGCCGGGGCCGGGCTTGGTTTTGAAAACATTCCACAGCGCGAGGCCCGCCTTTCCGTTGCTCCGCAGGAGCAGGAAAGACGGGCCTCATGCGCGAGGACGTTTTCAAAACCAAGCCCGGTCCCGGCCGGACAGCCCACGAACGCTACAGGTTCTTGACACCCATCGCGCGCATGGCATTCAGGATGGCGATGATCGCCACGCCTACGTCGCCGAACACGGCAAGCCACATGTTGGCGATGCCCAGCGCTGCCAGCACAAGAATCAGCAGCTTAACGCCCAACGCAAAGATGATGTTCTGCCAGACGATCGTCATGGTCTTGCGTGCCACGCGGATCGCGCGGGAAATGTTGGACGGCTTGTCGTCCATGAGCACGACATCGGCGGCCTCGATCGCAGCGTCGGAACCCATAGCGCCCATGGCAATGCCCACATCGGCGCGCGTAAGCACAGGTGCGTCGTTGATACCGTCGCCGACAAAGGCGAGCTTGCCCTTGCCGCTTTCGGCCGCGAGCAACGCCTCAACACGCTCGACCTTATCGCCCGGCAGCAGCTGCGCGTGGAACTCGTCGAGACTGAGTTGCTTGGCCACAGACGCCGCAACCTCCTCGCGGTCGCCCGTGAGCATGACGGTGCGCTTGACGCCGGCGGCGTGCAGGTCGCTGATCGTCTGCTCGGCATCGGCCTTGACGGTGTCGGCAATTACAATGTGGCCGGCATAGATGCCATCGACCAGCACGTGAAGGATCGTACCGACGACCTCGCAATCGGGCGCTTCGACTCCGGTCGCGGCGAGCATTTTTGCGTTGCCAACGACGACGTGCTTGCCGTCGATGGTTGCCGTCACGCCGTGGCCCGCGTCGTTGGCGGAGTTGCTAACGCGCTTGGGGTCGACCTCGCCCTGGTAGGCGACACGCACGGACTGCGCGATGGGGTGATCGGAGAACGACTCCGCAAGAGCTGCGACTTCAAGCAGCGACTGCTCGGTGTAGCCAGCCTCGGGGTGTACCGCCACGACCGAAAACGTGCCGTTGGTGAGCGTGCCGGTCTTGTCAAAGACGACGGTGTCCACATCGGCGAGCGTCTCGAGGTAGTTGGAGCCCTTGATGAGGACGCCCAGCTTGGATGCGCCGCCAATGCCGCCAAAGAAGCTGAGCGGGACGCTAATCACGAGCGCGCACGGGCAGCTGACGACCAGGAAGGTCAGGCCGCGCAGGATCCAGTCGGACCAGGCGCCGGTGACCAAGCCGCCGCCGAGCGCGAGTACCGCGGCAGCGCCGGTGACGGCGGGCGTGTAGACGCGGGCGAAGCGCGTGATAAAGTTCTCAGTGCGCGCCTTCTTTTCGCTGGCATTTTCCACGAGCTCCAGGACGCGTGCGACGGTGGACTCGCCAAAGGGCTTGGTGGTGCGCACGTGGATGAGCCCCGTCATGTTGATGCAGCCGCTGATGATATCGTCTCCGGTTTTGGCCGGGCGGGGGACCGACTCACCGGTAAGGGCGGCGGTGTCGAGCTGGGTTTCGCCCTCGACGATGACGCCGTCGATAGGCACGCGCTCGCCGGGCTTGACCACGATCACGGTGCCGACCGCGATGTCATCGGGGAAGACCTGCTCGAGTGTGCCGTCGGGCTGCTCGACGTTAGCGTAGTCGGGCGCGATGTCCATCATGGCACTGATCGACTTGCGGCTCTTGCCCACGGCGTATGCCTGGAACAACTCGCCGACCTGGTAGAACAGCATGACAGCGGCGCCTTCGGCCATGTGCGGGTCGGTGTCGGGGAAGAGCACCATGGCAAACGCGCCGATGGTCGCGACGGCCATGAGGAAGCTCTCGTCGAAGGCCTTGCCGCGGCGGATGTTATTGAATGCCTTTTGCAGTACGTCGTAGCCGGCAATCAAAAACGGCACGAGGAACAGCACAAAGCTGGCGTAGATGTCGCCCGGGGTGCCGAATGCGGCGGTGAGGGTGCCGAGCTCATCGAGGGCGTACACCACGGCAAAAATGCCCAGTGCTACCAGGATGCGGTTGCGCTTATGCTCAAGGGACTCTTTCTTCTTGCGCTTCTTCTTTTTCTTCTTGGGGTCGGCGGTGGCCATGACTCGTATCCTCCCATTTGAATGTATGAACACTCGCTCATATAATTTCGCGAGCAAAGGCCGCGGCAAGCGCGGCCTTGCAGATTGGCGTAAACCTGGGCTAGAGAATGATCTCGCAGTCCGGCTCGGCGTCGGCCGTAAACTCTACAACGCGGTTGAGCACCTCGTCGAACTCGGCATCATCGGCCTCGAGCGTCAACTTCTGGGTCATAAAGTTGACGGAAACGGATTTGATGCCCTCGAGCTTGGCCAGCTCGTCCTGAAGCTCGCGCGCACAGTTGGCGCAGTCGATCTCGTCGAGCTTGAACTGCTTTTTCATGGTGGGTTCCTTTCCCTGTGTTAGCGGTCTGGGTGCCGGCCGCGCTGATACCGTGGTTGATTGCTATTCGCAGATATGGCTCATGCCCTGGTTAAGCATGGTGTAGACGTGATCGTCGGCGAGCGAGTAGAGAATGTTGCGGCCGTCGCGGCGGAACTTGACCAGGTGCGACTGCTTAAGCGTGCGCAGCTGGTGCGATACTGCCGACTGCGAGGTTGCGGTCGCCTCGGCGATGTCGGCCACGCAGAGCTCGCGGCCCATGAGGGCATAGAGAATCTTGATGCGCGTGGTGTCGCTGAAGACCTTGAACAGGTCGGCAAGGTCGTAGAGAAGCTCCTCGTCGGGAAGGTCCTCGGGCGAGCAGGTGGTGGGGACGATCGGCTCGGTGGCCTCGATGCCAGTCTTTGTTTCATCAGCGTGGCTGCTCATTGCAATATCCTTTCATATGAACATGCGCTCATATAACTTACTTCCGATTATATGAGCGCATGTTCATATGTCAATGACGTACAGGTAATTCGTCGCATAAAATGATGGGGAATAGTGGACGAGATTCCGGACTGAGCGGTTTTGATAGCCGATGCCGGGGTGGGTGCCCCCGCGCCGTGCAAAAATTGGAGTATTCTGCAACTATAGGGGGTCCGTTAATCTATTCCAGGCCAAATAAAGCCGCTCAAGAGTTATCCAAGGGCGGTAAACAGACAAGGTCTTCCTCAAATGTTGCCTAACGTTCCCGTTCGATAGCGTTTTTGTTTCTCATTTGGATTAACTTGTGGGTGCTGGAGGACCGACCCTGCTGAATACTCGCAATTTTGCACATCGCTAGGGTACCCACCTTGTTAGCCGGTCTAGCTTCCGGCCCCGAAGATTCTGCCCTCGGGCGCGAGGCTGCTTATTTGGGCAAATGATGGGCTGTCGGATTCGACAGTCTGCATGTCATCGATTGCCGGAACTTCATTTATTGTCGGGTCATCCAGCGTGATGCCTTCGAGTGTTGCTTTTTCGAGGTCGATTCGTTGACGATCTTCGGAATCCTGGCGAAGCTGCTTCTGAATTCGCTTTTTCTCTTCTATAAACCTTCTGAGCACAAACTGTCTCAGGTTCTCTTGCATGATTTGAAAGTCTTTTGGCAGACGCGAGGGACGTATGCCCTCTTTCCGTTGGATCGCTTCCATGACCCTAACGAAAGCGCTGGCATGCATAAAGGAATAACGACTGACGGTGATGATTCCGTATCCCATGGACGCAAGCGCATTCTTGCGCTCCTCATCGATGGCGCGGTCTTCTTCCGCGTCATGATAAAACCCGTTGTATTCAATGTCTGTGCGAGATTTCTTTAGATACGCATCCATAAAGAACTTTTTGCGTCTCGTGAGATTCTTTGCGGCAGCGGTGACCTGCACCTCGTAATCGGTCTCAATTCCCTTAATACCAAGCCCTCCTTCGCTTTTAGGCAACGTTAGCATCATGACAAAGGCCGTTTCCATAGGAGACCGGCATCCGTCGCGCACACATTGGATCGCCTTTCGGGCAAGGGCCAGACCGTCGCATCTGGTAATGGAATTAAAGAACTGTTTCAACCTCTCGGTCGAGGTGAGCGCGAAACGCTCGTTATAAGAGGTGGAAGAGCCGGTTCCAAGGGAGTAAACGCCGCACAATTCAAAGTAGTACTCCACCAGTTCGCGAAAAGGGAGATAGGTGGCGGCCTGAAGTGCGCAAAGCTCAACGCCAACAATGAAGATGCCATCTTTGAGCTCTATAAAGCGTGAGCTCGAGAATCGTTTTGACGAAACGTGGCATTGACAGTTCATTGCATAGCGCGCATTCCTGCGATCAAACACCATTACTTCGAGGCAATCATTTGCGTCAAGGGAAACATCGTGTTTGGTGAGCCATTCTGCGGCTGCGTCAAGGAGCGTTCCGGTGGGACATGATCCGTAAATCGCGGCAGGGTTACAGGGCTCGGTGTCTTTCGCAGACGCCGAATGCGCGGCCTGGTAGACCGCTTTTGCAGTGGTATGTGACAATACGATACTCATGGTATATATCGTGTCAGCTAATGCCGTGTTGATGGCGCTGAGTGGGAAAGTCGTTTTAGGGGCCTAACCAAATGCTGTCCAAAAGCTTGACGCAATTATGGGTTGGCACGCCTAAAATCAATGTTATCGCAGCTTAGCTATAGCATATAAAAACTCAATTGCTGCACATTTGATATCGATGCATCGCCATCCGACAACGAATTACGTGTCGGGAATTGGCCGAAATCGTTCAAAATGAGGGTTCAGAATTTGTGATGGCAGATCTATCTGTGGAACGTAGGGCGGCCCCGCTGCGGTGTTTCCCGCTGCGAGGCCGCTCGTGAGCAAGCAGTGTTTGTCGCAGGCGTTGCTATTTCGCGAATAGGTTCTTGAGGTTGAACTCGGCCTGTACCGTGCGGAGCATGAGGTCGGTGTCGTCCAGACCCAGATGCTGCTCGTTGGCGTCGGGCGCGAGGGTGCCGCGACGGCGTGCCCAGTTCTCGAGCGCGGCGGGGGCGGACTCGCGGGGGAGCGAGCGCACGTCGGCGTCCAGGCTGCGGCAGATCTGGCGCGAGTCGATGACAATGATCTTGCCCGCGCGGCGTGCCTCGGCGTAACCGTCCAGGTGAATCTTGAACCAGCTGTCCTCAAAGGCGGCGTTATGCGCCATGTACGGGTACTTCTTCATAAGCTTGAGCAGCTGCTTTTGCAGCTCCTTGTTCTCGCGGAAGGGCGTTTTGCCGTCGATGTCGTCCCAGGTGATGTGGTGGATACTCGACAGCGGTACATCCTCGCCGCGGTAGATGTCGGGCAGGCCGCAGTAGTGTGCCTCGGCGTCGTGCGGGACGGCGTCGCTGGTGAGCTCCATGATCTCCCAGCCCACGTTGATGATATAGCCGCGCTCGGGTGCACGGCCGGTGGTCTCGATGTCGATACCGAGCACGGTGCCCTGGATGGGTTTGCGGGCGTAGGCCACGCCGAGCGCGTCGCGGTCGCCGCGGATTTCGCGCATAACGGACGCGGCAGTGCGCTTTTGCATCTTGCCGATGGCGGCGCAGGTGTCAGCATCGGACAGGCCGCGCGAAAGCGTCGCGGGCGTCACGTTGCGCAGGCGTGCCTCGCCAATCTGGTCGCACAGGTCGCGGTTGCGGTCGGCCAGGTCGCGCACGGTGGCAAAGTCGAAGCTGGGGTCGCCCTCGGCGGTAAAGTACTCGGTCTCGAGCACCTTGAGGGCCTCTTCGCCCTTCTGGCGCTCGGACTCCATGGCGCCGTGATCGCCATAGATAAACATAGGGATAAACGGTTGGCGTTCGTATTCGAGTGCTTGCGAAACGTTCATAGGCTGCTCCTTGGACGGGCCGCGTCGCGCGGCTCGGGGTTACTGAGTTGTGGCGAGATGATAGTTTACCATGGGCAACTATTGGCACCGCGCCCGGGACAACTACAATACCCTAGTTGACCGCTAGGACTTTTACAATGCTGCCGAAAGACACGAAAGGTTCCATCCTTCATGGATTTGCTGATTGATATTTTGCTCGACGCCGGCAAGGACACGCTGTCGCTGGTGCCGTTTTTGTTGGTGACGTATCTGGCCCTCGAGACCTTGGAGCACGTCGCGGGCGACCGCGTTAACGGGGCCATCAAGCGCGCCGGCGCCACGGGTCCCGTGGTTGGCTCGCTGCTGGGCATGGTGCCGCAGTGCGGCTTTTCGGCAATGGCGGCCACACTGTACGCCGGTCGTGTCGTGACCTTGGGCACGTTGGTGGCGGTGTTCCTTTCGACCTCCGATGAGATGCTGCCGCTGTTGCTCGCCGAGCAGGTGCCCGTGCAGACCATGGCGATGCTTTTGGCTTCGAAGGCACTGATCGCGCTGGTCACGGGCTTTATCGTGGACGCCGCCATTCGCGGCCTGCGTCGTAACGCTCGCGCGCATGCGGCGATTCGCCGCACCGTGCTGGGAACCGCGGCCAACCCGGCCCACGTGAATTGCGCGCACGACGACCACACTGGCGGTGACATCATCGACGAGGTGGCCGAGGCGGGCGTGAGCGCCGACCACATCCACGAGCTGTGCGAGCGCGACCATTGCGGTTGTGATGAAGACGAGGACGAGCACGAACACGGACATGGCCACGATCACGGTCATGAGGGCGAATATGAACACCATGATGGTCACGGTCACTCCCATTCCCACGAAGGGACGCCTGTCCTGTCGATTATCCGCAGCGCCATCTCCCACACCGTGCAGGTATCGGTATTCATTTTCCTGGTGACGCTGATTCTGGTTGCCGTGCTCGAGACGTTCGGCGAGTCCGCAATCGAGCAGTTCCTGCGCGGCAACGAGACGCTTGCGGTCCTGGGCTCGGCACTCGTCGGCCTGATCCCCAACTGCTCGGCCAGCGTCGTCATCACGCAACTGTACCTGGAAGGCGCGCTGCAGCTGGCCCCGATGCTCGCCGGCACGCTCATTTCCGCCGGCGTGGGTTATCTGGTGCTGTTCCGCACCAACCGCAGCGCCCGCGAAAATGCCGTGTTCCTGATCATGATGTACGTCATCGGCGCTGGCTGGGGCCTCATCCTCTCCGCCGTTGGCCTTTAAGTAGATTATTGGGACATGTCTTACGATCTACCTCTGTGACCAGGGCATTCCCCGCCGCCAAAACAAATAGGTAGATTTCCGGACATGTCCCAAAAACCTACCTTGGTTAGTGCAGCAACTCGGTGAGGTTGCGTTTAAAGCGGGCGCGGTCTTCGCTGGTAAATGCCGCCGGTCCGCGAGTGCGTCCGCCGGCGCGGCGCACCTTCTTTTCCTCGTGGCGAATAAACAGCTGCATGTCGATGGTTGCTTTGTCGTAGACGCGCCCGCGCACACCGATAGCGGCGGCATTGCGCCCGAGCACCATGCTCGCCAAGCCAATGTCCTGCGTCACGACCACGTCGCCCGCCTGCAGGCGTTCGACAATGGCAAAGTCGGCGCTGTCGGCGCCCACGCTCACGTCGAGCGTCGTGACCCAAAAGCCGCGTCGCGCGTGCTCGGCATCGCGCGGGTCGTCGCGGCGAATGTGCCGTTCTAGGTTTTGCGTGCTGTTGCCGGCGATAACAACGGCGACGCCCGCCCGCCGCGCGCAGTCAATTGACTCGCGCGTGACTGGGCAGGCGTCGGCATCAATAAAGAGCGTTCGCGGCATCTAGTGCACCAGTTTGCCAAATTGAATAGCGCGAACAATCAGCGTTACGCCAAACACCAGCAGCGCGGCGCCGCTAAAGATGACGAGCATCTTGGCCGACCACAGCGGATAGATAAACACGAACATGCCGGCGATGATGGAAAGTGCGCCGCTCAGGATGGCGAGGGCACGGTTGGACGAAAGCTCGGACTCCAGAATGGACATGACACCTTCGACAATCCAGCCAAAGCCGGCCACGATAACCACCATCGTGGTGAGCGTCGCGGTCGAGAAGGCCTGGTTGCGCAGGATTATGACGCCGCCCAGGATAATGAGTAGGTTGGAGATGATGCTCGTCACGCGCCAGCCGGTGGGCAGCAGCGGCTCAAAAATGGCAGTGAACAGTCTGATGGCAGCAGTGATTACAAAGAAAAACCCAGGACGGTCGTCAAAAAGACGAGGGACTTGGCGGGTGCAAAAAGCAGCGCGATACCAGCAATGAGTGCTAAGACGCCCGTGATGGCGTAGATCCAGCGCACGGCCTTGACGGCTTTGCCTGCCATGCTTTTCTCGTCAAATCCAAACTGGCTCGATTTTTGGTCATCGTTCTTAAAGATGCCCATAATGTCTCCTTTCCGTGCGGCGTAAGCCTTGATCGTTACAACCAGTATCCCCTAAGGGCGCTGACGTATGGGTCGGGGAGGGCGAAACGTAACCCAAAGGCCCCGAATTGTTTCCGTTGTTCCCCACGTCGCGATTTTCTATTCAACAGGTGTAGAACATTGCAGCCCTGTTCGTTATTGCCTACGTTTTAGGTTAGATTTTCCTAAGGACAATTGGCTTGTATTGGGGGTCCCTATGAACGAAGCAGTTCCCGAGGCACCGTCGAGTGTCGAATCGATGGCAAAGCAAGGTTGCGAAAAGCTCGGTCTGGAAGCGTTTGATGCGTTGGTTCGTCGCGCCCGCACGTGCCGTCGCTTTGACGAGTCCATGCGCGTGCCGCGCGAGTTTTTGCTCGAGCTGGCGGAACTGGCGCACCTGACCCCGTGTGGTGCCAATGCTCAGCGTCTGCGTTTTCACGTGGTGAGCGGTGCCGAGGATTGCGCGCGTGTATTTGACGAGCTCGCATGGGCCGGCGCACTTAAGGACTGGCCGGGTCCTGCCGAGGGTGAGCGCCCGACCGGCTACATCGCGATTCTGGCCGAGCGCGCCGTTCCGGGCAAGCCTGTCGCTCCCATTACCGAGGTCGACACGGGCATTGCCGCACAGACGATGATGCTCGCCGCCCGCAGCGCCACGCCCGAGGTGGCAGCCTGCATGTTCAAGGCCTTTACGCCCCACGCGATCGATGCCATGGGGCTCGATAACGACAAGTATGAGCTCAAGCTGATCATGGCGTTTGGCATTCCGGCCGAGACACAGGTGATCGATGCGATCGATTCCAACCCCGACGGCTCCATCAATTATTGGCGCGACGAGGCGCGGGTGCACCACGTACCCAAGCGTCCGCTTGCCGACGTGCTGCTGTAGTTGTGCGTCGTTGCGGTGCAATCCGGCGGCAAAATCACCACAAAGGCTCCTGTCCCCTTTGTGGTGGTACGAGGGGAGGGTGTGTGGCAGATCTGTATTTGGTGCGGCATGGGCAGACTGAGCTCAATGTGCAGAGCATTTTGCAGGGCTGGCACGATTCGCCGCTTACGGCGCGCGGGCGCGAGCAGGCGCTGACGGCGCGTACGGCGTTTGCGGCGCGTGGCGTGGCCTTTGATCATGTGTATTCCTCGCCGTTGGGCCGGGCGCGGCATACGGCCGAGCTTATCGTTGGCGAGGGCCGTTCCATTGAGCTGGTCGATGACCTGCGTGAGTGGCATTTTGGCTCGCTGGAGGGCACATCAAATCGCGAGATGCCGCCGCAGCCCTGGGGCGATTATCCGGTGGCCTTTGGCGGCGAGTCGGAAGTGCAGCTTCAGTCGCGCATGGTCGCGGCGCTGTCCCGCATCATGGCCAGGCCGCAGCACGACTGCGTGCTGGCGGTTTCCCATGGCTCAGCCTGCCAGGAGTTTCTTGAGTATGTGACTGGCGGGGGAGAGCTGCCCGACAACGGTGCCGTGCTTCATTTTGGCTATTGCGACGGGGCGTTTTCGCTCTTGGGTTGGTAACGAACGAAAGGACCCCTATGAATAAAGATCTGTATCTGGTCCGTCATGGACAGACGATATTCAACCTTAAGCGTATCATTCAGGGGTGGAGTGATTCGCCGCTTACGCAGTTGGGTTGCGACCAGGCGGCGCGCGCCGGCATGTTTTTACGTGCGCGCGGCATTGAGCCCGATCATGCCTACACCTCCACGCTTCATCGCACCGAGCAGACTATCGCCAACTTGTGGCCGGGCTTGGCGTACGAGCGCCTGGACGGCCTGCGTGAGTGGTTCTTTGGCGACTTTGAGGCCGAGCGCGTGATGCTCATGCCCGAGCGCCCGTGGCGCGATTTCTATCGTCAATTTGGCGGCGAGGGCCAGATGCAGGTGCGCGAGCGCATGGTGGCGACGTTGACCGATCTTATGCGACGCCCGGACCACGAGTGCGTCCTCGCGGTGAGCCACGGATCGGCCATCAAGGAGTTCATGGACCACGTGAAGGGTGCGGCGGCCGACGAGCGCGATCGTGTGCCGGGCAACTGCTCGGTGCTACATTTCGTGTTTGACGACGAGGCCGGTACGTTTGAGCTGATTGAGATTTTTACGCAGGAGGATTACGCGCGCGAGCTGGGTCTTGAACCACTTGTGGTTACTGCAGGTCCGCAGCGCGGATAACGCGAGCGTGGCGGCACGGGTCGCCGGCATAACTTCTCGATGCAAAAGGGGCGGAGATGCATGTACCTGCTGCATCTCCGCCCCCCTGTTTGTTGAGCTGCCGATTTTTGTGCTGGGCGGTCTGGTCTTGCTAGAACCGCGCGACCTGGTGCGTGAGCAGACCTGTCGGAACTTGCGGCGCGGCGCCGCTGACCTGCGCGGCGGGGAAGAGCACGGCAACGGTAAAGTTGAACGGCTCCTTGCCGGTGTACGTTCCGGCGGCACGGGCCTCATCGGCCAGCAGCTGCGACGCCCCGGTCAGAGCGGCAGCGTAGGTGGGGTCGTCGGTCAGTGCCGGCTCCGGTGCTTGGTCGAGCATAGCGCGGATGGCCCCGACGGCGTCCTCGCGCTTGACCTCCCACACGTGGTGCGTAATGCCCGCAGGATCGGTGACGGCGTAGAGCGAGGCGCCCTCTTTGGCAGCGCCCAGGATGATATCCATGACGGGCGAGGCCTCGTAGGCGAGCGACACGGGGCGCGGCTGCACCTTGAGCTCGGCGATCGCGCGCGCGGCGGCGGCCACGTCGGCGCTGGCATCGCCCTTGTCGCCCGCAACTACACTCGTCGGGCAGATCGCCACGACACCCGTCACACGTCCCGGCTCGCCCGAGCATTCGTACACGTAATACGCCGCGCCTGGATCCTTGAGCATTAGGCCGTCAGCAATGGCGCCGCGCAGGGCGTCGTTGCCGCTCAGGATACCGCCCATCGCAGGCAGCGCCTCGAGCACACGGTCCTGAGCCGGGCGGATGCAGGGAAACGGAAGTGCTTTCATGGGCGGTCCTAACGCGCGAGTCGGTTTGTTCGCGGCTTATTATGCCCCAACTTGGCCGCTTGCGTCCCAGAGCGTGTTATCGGCAAGCGCGATGAGCACGTTTTGGCAGCGAACGATATCGGCATGGGGCACATACTCGTCGGGCTTGTGTGCGAGCGCCAACGAGCCGGGGCCGTAGCTCATACAATTGCGGTTGCCTGTCTTGCCGGCAATGACGGCGGTATCGGTGTAGCCGGTAAAGAAGCCGACGGTCGTGTCCGCGTCCGTCACGCCATCGGCGGCGCGCTTGAGTGCAGCTAGAAGGGGAGAGGCTGGATCGCGCTCGATGGCGGGGCGGTCGCCTGTCACGGTATAGCTTCCATGGCAGCCGGGGACCGCGGCTTCGGCAGCGACAATGGCCTGCTCTACCATGCGCGTCGCGGCGGCCGTATCAGTCGGCGGGGTCAGGCGCATATCGACCCAGACCTTAGCGTGGTCGGGCACGACATAGGGACGGTAGCCACCCTCGATCTGTCCAAACGTGATGGTCGATGGCCCCAGCTCCTCATGTAAAGGCAGCGTCGCAAACGTGCGACGAAGCGAGCACACGACCTCGGCTATGGCGGCGACGGCGTCGGCGCCCTTCCAAGGCTGGCTTGCATGAGCCGTGACGCCGGCCATCTCGATCTCGAACCACGTACGCCCCTTGTGCGCCACCTGGATCTGTCCGTCGGTGGGTTCGGTGTCCAGCACCCATTCGCGCGAGCCGACCCAGCCGGCATTGATCGCGGCCTCTGAGCCGCGCATGAAGTCTTCCTCGTCGACCGAGCAGATGAGCGAAAAGCCGCGGCGTGGCAGCGCGCCATCCGCCGCCACGCGCTCGAGCGTATGGACCAGTGCGGCAATGGCGCAGGCCAGGCCACCCTTCATATCGCAGGCACCGCGGCCATAGAGTTTATCGTCGCGCACAACCGCCCCAAGCGGTGCGATGTCTGCGTCCCAGCCATCGCCCAAGGTGACGGTATCCATGTGGCAGATATAGATCAGCCGCGGCTCGTCGCTTTGGCCCGGCACGGTGACTTTAAGGTTGCGGCGCCCGGGCAGCACGTCGAGTTCCTCAACCTGCACGGCATGAAGCACCGGATGACTCAACCGCTCCAGCTGAGCCTCAACCAGCGCTTTGATATACCGCTCAATTTCATCCTCATACGCGCCCGGGTCTGAGCTGTCGATCCGCACGAGCTCCTGCGCAAGCCGCCAGGCAAAGTCCTCATCAACCATATGCAACCTCACAATCAGTCTGCTTTCCAAACCGATTGTAAGCCTCTTGAGAGATCCGCGGCGTGCGCGCAGCGGTATTTACCGTTCGCAGGCCGAGCCAGCGCGTTTGCCGTCCAGGCGGGTTTACAAACGACGCGGTGGGTACGTACCCTTCATGGACGACATGCTGTGCGACATATCTGCCTTTCGGTATCACCGGATACCCCCACAGGTCTTGGCAATAATGCCGGACCTGCCTGATTCTGTAGACGATCCGCGCAGGGAGCATCTTAGTGAGCACCCGCTCGTCAAGCATTTCCTGGGCACCCCGTTACACGTGTTGGCGCAGGGCAGCTGCGGACGTAAGGGCGATCGCATTGTCAGGCATGTTTGGAACGGGGAGAGGCCGTTTGATTCCATGCGACAGACAGAGTTTGGCCTCGATGTCGCGTCCCCGCTCTTTACCCTGCTGACCCTGGCTTCCTCGGTCTCAAACGAGCGTCTGATCATGTGCATGTATGAGATGTGCGGCACCTTTGCCGTGTGCAAGATTGCGCCTCAGGTAAAGTCGGCACTTGAGCAGGCATACGGGGGCCGGTGGGGTGACGCACGGTCGGGCTGGGAAAACGTAAAGGATACCTCGGGGAATCCAACAGACTTGTGGAAACGACCTCCCTTGATTGAGCTCTCTGAACTTACCGAGTACGTCGATAAGATCCCGGGGCTCCGCGGCGCTAAATCGTTCACGCGTGCCGCGAAATGCATTACGGGGGTGGCAGCATCGCCGCTCGAGGTCCAGGCTTCGATGCTGTTTGGCCTTACGAGGTTGCGCGGCGGCGAAGGGCTGAGCCTTACCAATAACGTTGAGATTCGTATGACGCGCAGCGCCCGCCTGATTTCGGGGCTTGATAGGCGCTATGCCGATATCCTGCTGGCAAATAAGGACGGCAGCAGAGAGTGTCTGGTTGAATGCCAAGGTAAAGCCATTCACGGATCCATAGAATCCAAGATTTCGGACTCCGATCGAACGACGGCGCTGCAAGCGATGGGATATCCCGTCATTCTGATGACCTATGGTCAGCTGGCCGACTCCGATGCCTTCCGCGTGGTGATGGAGCTCATCATGGCCTATCTCGATGTGCCGCTGAAAGACAAGACGCCGCGACAGCAGGAGCTCGAACGGCGGCTTCGTGAGGAGATTTTTATCGATTGGGCAGGAATGTAGCCGCGCGGGTGGAAAACGGTCGCGCGGACTAGAGTTTTGGTCACAAAAAGACTTATATTTCGCCTTGGAGGGGCCTTAAAAATGCTATCTAGAATAAGTTGTTTCGGAAAATGGACAGTCAACTTACATTCGGCACATAGAGATCGATTTTTACCTACTAAAGTCCCTGATAAAGCTGTTTATCAAAGCGGGTGTGCTTAGCGACTTGAGCCTCACTATCGATTATCTGAAAAAACTTGTTCTGGGTATCATTTTAAAGTCGTCCGGAGCAACAAAATCGGCCCCCGTTTCGTGAAAACGGGGGCCGAATGGGCTTCGTGGTCTGTCTGGCAGGATTGGCGCCGGCGCTATTTAATCACGCGCACACGATACATCGACGGAATTTGCTTAAGTGCCTCGATCGTGCTGCCGTCCAGGTGCTCATCGGTGTCGAACATGGTGTAGGCGTTCTCGCCAGCGGACTCGTTGGTCATGCGCTGCACGTTGGCGTTGTCCTTGGCGAGAATGGCCGTGATCTGGCCGATCATGTTGGGCACGTTGGCATGCAGGCAGGCAATGCGGCTTGCGGCGCGCGCCTTGCCCATGCTGCAGGCGGGGTAGTTGACGCTGTGCGCGATGTTGCCGTTTTCCAGGTAATCCTTGAGCTCGCTGATGGCCATGTCGGCGCAGTTGGCCTCGGCCTCGCCGGTGCCGGCGCCCGAATGCGTGGTGATAAACGTGTTGGGCATCTTGACGGTCTTGGGCGTGGCAAAGTCGCAGCTAAACCAGCTGAGCTTGCCCTCGCGCAGGGCAGCGTCGACGGCGTCCTCGTCAATGATGGTCTCGCGCGCGTAGTTGATGAGCACGGCGTCCGGGGCCAGCAGGTCAATCTGCTCGGTGCTGATCATGCCGATGGTATCGGCCTTGCTGGGCACGTGCACGGTGAGGTAGTCGCAGCCGCGGCAGAGGTCCTCGAGCGTGCCCACGCGCTGCACCTCGCGACTCAGCACCCATGCGTGCTCGACGGAAATGAACGGGTCGTAGCCGTAGACATCCATGCCCAGGTCGACGCAGGCGTTGGCGACCTTGGAGCCCACGTTGCCCAGGCCGATGACGCCGATGCGCTTGCCCTTGAGCTCGCGGCCCACAAAGGCCTTCTTGGCCTTCTCGGCATCGACCTGAATCTCGGGATCGTCGGCGTTGTCGCGCACCCAGTTCATCGACTGCACCACGCCGCGGCTCGAGAGCACCAGCATGCCCAGGACGAGCTCCTTGACGGCGTTGCTGTTGGCACCGGGGGAGTTAAAGACGACGACGCCCTTCTTGGCGTACTCCTCGACGGGGATGTTGTTGACGCCGGCGCCGCAGCGGGCGATGGCACGGATGCCCTCGGGCAGCTCGTAGCCGTGCAGGTCGGTGGAGCGCATCAGGATGGCGTCGGCCTCCTCGGCGGTGCCCACAAACTCGTAGCCCTCGCCAAACTCGACTTTGCCGTCTTTGGTGATGTCGTCGATGGTCTTAATCTTACGCATGGAAAAACTCCTTAGCAGGTTTTGATCTAAACAGGGTGGTCTGAGGTGGCTGGTCAGCCCGCGCGTTGCGGGCTAGTTAGATCGCGGACTCAAACTATGCTGCGCTTCGAAGTCCTTCATGTACGAGGCCAGTGCCTGCGCGTCTTCCATGGTTACGGCGTTGTAGACGCTGGCGCGCATGCCACCCACCAGGCGATGACCCTTGACGTTTTGAATCTGGTGCTCGGCCGCGCCTGCGACAAAGGCGGCGTCGAGGTCGGCATCGCCGGTACGGAACGTGACGTTGGCGATGGAGCGGCTGTCGGCCTGTGTGGTGCCATGGAACAGCACGCTGTGCTCGAGCAGGTTATAGAGCAGGTTGGCCTTGGCCCAGTTGTGCTCGGCCATGGCGGCAAGTCCGCCGGTCTGCTCAACCCAACGGAACACCTTGCCGCATACGTAGATGCCAAAGGTGTTGGGCGTGTTGAGCATGGAGCCTTTGGCGGCCTGGGTCTTAAGGTCCAGGTACTGCGGCGTCTGCGCAAAGGCCGGACCGTCGGCGATCAGGTCATCGCGCACGATAACCACGGTGACGCCCGCGGCGCCGGCGTTTTTCTGCGCGCCGGCGTAGATGAGCCCGTAGCGCTCGACGTCGAGCGGTTGCGACAAAAAGCAGCTCGAGACATCTGCGACCAGCGGCACGTCTCCGCAATCGGGTAGCTCGTGGTACATGGTGCCAAAGATGGTGTTGTTCTGGCAGATGTAGACGTAGTCGAGCCCGTCGCCCGCGGCCTCGGCGGCAATGCGCGCGTTGATGTCGGCCATGTTGGGAATGCGGTCGAAATTGGTGTCCTCGGAGCTCGCGAGCAGCACGGCCTCGCCGTACTTGGCGGCCTCCTTGTACGCCTTGTTGGCAAAGTTGCCGGTCACGACGTAGCCGGCGCGGCCGCGGCGCATGAGGTTCATGGGGATGCCCGCAAACTGTAGCGTGGCGCCGCCCTGCAAAAACAGGACACGGTAGTTGTCGGGGATGCTCAGCAGGCGGCGCAGAGTTGCCTCGGCGTCGTCGATGATCTGCTGGTACATACTAGATCGATGGCTCATCTCGAGCACGGACATGCCGCAGCTGCGGTAGTCCATCATCTCGTCGGCGATCTCGGCGAGCACGCTGGTGGGCAGCGCGGCCGGGCCAGCTGAGAAGTTGTGCGCACGTGCCATCTTCTAGGTCCCCCTCGTAGTCGTTTGAACGTTCGGGATACTTTAGCACAGTGCAGCGCTAGGTGCGACCGCATCACGGTAAAACTCGAGTGCGCCGCTATGATTTACAGGATGGTTACATGGGGGAGGGGTGCTTTACTCCTCGGGCAAATCCAAATCTGCGAGCGAAGGCATGAGGTTCTCTAGGCGTTTGATTTCTTCGTCCCAAATTAGCTACCACCTGGCCGCTACGATGCCAGCGTGGCGATGACGGCTTCGTCGCCGGCGTATATGAGGGTGTTGCCGTCGGGGATGATGGTTTGGCCGTCGCGTTTGAGCATCACCACAATAAACGGATGCTTGCCTTGCGGCACATCGCGCAGGCGTTGGCCGGCCAGGCGACCGTGGGGCGTCACGGTGACCTCGCGCAGCGTAACCTCGGCACGCTCTTCAAACGTCGGCGCGGCCATCACCAACAGGTCGCCTTCCTCGATGACGGTATCGCCGTTGGGCAGTACCGGGTGCGCCCCGTCGCGCAGCACCAAGACCACGAGCATGTCCGTCGCGCTGCCAATATCGGCGAGCGAGCGCCCGGCAAACGGATGGCCAGCGCCCACCTTGAGCTTAACGAACGACATGCCGTCCTCGTCGCGGTAGTCGTTAAAGGTGCGGCGCACATCGCCTTCCGCATCGATCATGTCGAGCCTCTTCGCCACTGCCGGCAGCAGCGAGCCCTGAACCACAATGCTCGACACGGCAATCACAAACACCAGGTCAAACAGGTCGTGGCCACCGGGAACGCCGGCCACGACGGCAAAGAGGCTAAACACGACCGAAGCCGCGCCGCGCAGACCCGCCCAGCTTACGAGCGCGACCTGGCGGGGGTTGGTCTTAAAGGGCGCCAGGAGCATGCCCACGGCGATGGGGCGGCTCACGAAGAGCATAAACGCCATGAGCGCCAGGCCCGGCAGCAGCATCTGCGGCAGGCGTGCGGGCGTTACGAGCAGGCCGAGCAAGAAGAAGATGGTCATCTCGGCCATCTCGGTGAGGGTGTCAAAGAAGTGCGCCATCTCGACCTTGCCGGTGATGTCGCTCGCACCCAGCACAATGCCGGCCAGGTATACGGCCAAAAAGCCGTTGCCGCCCAGATAGCTTGGTAGCGCGTAGGCGACGATCGCCACGGCGAACAAGAAGATGGTCTGCGCGCCCTCGGCCGTTGCGTGCGCGCGTTCAATCAGACGGCCCGCCGCCCAGCCGATGGCAAGGCCCAGGCCCGCGCCCAGGATAATCTGCTTGGCCAGCAGTGCGGGAATGTTGATGTCGCCGTCGGCCGCGAGTGCGGCGAGCACGGCGGTGAGCATGTAGGCGACGGGGTCGTTGGAGCCCGATTCGACCTCGAGCAGCGAGTCGGTGCCGCCCTTCAGCGAAAGGTTGTGCTCGCGCAGCACGCTAAAGACGCTGGCCGCGTCGGTGGATGCCACGACCGATCCCAACAGCAGGCCGTCGATCCAGTCGAAGCCCAGCACAAAGTGGGCGAACACGCCGGTGATGCCTGCGGTGATGACGACGCCGAGCGTGCTCAGCAGCACCGCCGGCGCAGCGACGGGCTTGGCGCGGTCGATATTGGTGTTAAAGCCGCCGTAGAACATGATGAACAGCAGCGCCGTGCTGCAGACGGTTTCGGTGAGTGCGTAGTCGCTAAAGTCGATGTGCGCCGGGCCGTTGACGCCCAACAGCATGCCGAGCGCGATAAAGATGAGCAGGGTGGGGAAGGGGAGCTTTTTGCCGACGGGTTTGATGGTCAGGCACAGAATAATAACGAGGCCGATAAAAAGAAGGATCTGGTTCATGGATGGTGTCCGCTCCTGGGTGGTTGGCGTGGCACGGTCAGTTGTCTGCGGTTATTTGTACCCAAAGATGGTGGGTTTATGGGGTTGGATTGCGGGCGTGCGCGATATCGTCATAGACGGCTGCCGTCTTTGCCTCTGCTCGGAAACCCTTTCCAGCTTTATTGCAACGGAGTACAATGGGTAACGTTTAAGTTCAACTTGAAGTTTTAGTTGCGGCGCCGGGCTTAGACCGCAATGCAAGGAGAGGCGTACCATGGCGATCTATGTGACATCTGATGCTCACGGGCACGTGCGTGCGCTTGACGAGGCCCTGTCTAAGATCTCGTTGACGTCCGACGACACGCTGTACGTGCTGGGCGACATGATCGATCGCGGGCCCGATCCGGTCGGCGTTATTAAGCTCGTGCGCTCGCTGCCCAACGCCCACGTGCTCAAGGGCAATCACGAGCAGATCATGCTCGATGCCATCATTGGCCAGGACCCGCTCGATGCCGAGACTTGGGATATCAACGGTGGCTGGACGACGAGCGAGCAGCTCAACGACATGGAATTTGAGGCATACGAGGAGCTCGTGCGATGGATGGCCGCGCTGCCGCTCTACGCGGTGGCCGAGACCGAGGAGCGCCCGTACCTGCTGGTGCATGCCGGCATCCAGACCGAGGCGGCGCGCGCGTTTTTGCTTGAGCATGGTGTCGATTGCGGTGACGGCAGGGGAGCGGTCGATGCCGATAGCGAGCTGCTGCGGCAAATGCTCGCCGTGCAGTCGTCCGATGACCTGCTGTGGATTCGTCACGGCTATTGGGATGCGCCGACGGGACTGCTTTCTGCCGAGGGCGAGGGCCCGGTCGTGGTGAGCGGCCACACGCCCACGGTGTCGCTTGGGCGCTATTGCGAGGTTGGCGGCCTGGCGGGGCTCGATGAGGAGTCGGGCCGCGGGCAGATTGTGCGCCTGGGTGGCGAGGATACCGCCGGCGTGCCCGATCGCATCGACATCGACTGCGCCGCCGCCACCGGCTCCGAGTTCGGTCGCGTGGGCATCCTGCGGCTCGATGATGGGGCGGAGTTCTACGCGAACATCAACCCGGGCGAATAATCGGTGCAAGTGGTAGCTAATTTGGGACGGGGCTTTTTTGACTACTCTTGCCCTTCTGCCCGCTAATTGATTTCTCTGGGACGGGGATTAAATAAGGCTCTGTTAGACCAGGATTGACATACATGTGTCCCCACGGTGCCATATCGTTG
>URIA01000019.1 GCA_900547765.1 uncultured Collinsella sp.
CGCCAGGTCGCCGTAGACCTCGTCGGTGGAGACGTGGTGGTAGCGGACGCCGTGCCTCCTCACGGCCTCCAGCAGGCGGAAGGTGCCCTCCACGTTAGTGCGCAGGAACGGCTCGGGTTCGGCGATGGAGTTGTCGTTGTGGGACTCGGCGGCGTAGTGGACGATCGCGTCGTGGCCCGGCACCAGCTTGTCGAGCAGCTCCGCGTCGCAGATGTCGCCCACCACGAGCTCCACGCGGTCGGCGGGCAGCCCGGCGATGTTCTCGGGGTTGCCGGCGTAGGTCAGCTTGTCCAGGACGGTCACGTGGACGTCGGGATGGTTGTTCACGATGTAGTGCACGAAGTTGCTGCCGATGAAGCCGCAGCCGCCCGTGACGATGATGTTTTTAGGTTCAAAAATCTCAGACATGAGGGGTTTCTCCTAGTACTCGCGCGGGCTGTTGACGATCTCGCCGGCGGCGACCTTCTTGAGGTGCTGGCCGTAGACCGACTTGCCGTAGGCCTTCGCGGCCTCCTCAAGCTCCGCGGTGTCGATCCAGCCGTTCTCCCAGGCGATCTCCTCGGGGACCGAGACCGGCAGGTCCTGGGAGTGCTCCACGGCGCGGACGAACTCCGCGGCCTCGTGCAGGCTCTCCATGGTGCCGGTGTCCAGCCACGCGTAGCCGCGGCCGAGGGTCACGACGGAGAGCGTCCCCTCCTCCAGGTACATCTGGTTGAGCGTGGTGATCTCCAGCTCGCCGCGCGCGGAGGGCCTCACCTCGTGCGCCTTGGCGGCCACGTCGCCCGGGTAGAAGTACAGGCCGGTGACGGCGTAGGAGCTCTTGGGCTCGGCGGGCTTCTCCTCGATGGAGACGGCACGGCCCTGCCCATCGAACTCCACGACGCCGAAGCGCTCGGGGTCGTCCACGTGGTAGCCGAAGACCGTGGCGCGGCCCGACTCGGCGTTCTGGACGGCGCGCGTCAGGTGGCGCGACAGGCCGTTGCCGTAGAAGATGTTGTCGCCGAGCACGAGGGCGCACGGCTCGCCGGCGATGAAATCCTCGCCGATGGTGAAGGCCTGGGCCAGGCCGTCCGGGCTCGGCTGCTCGGCGTAGGACAGGTTCACGCCGTAGCGCGAGCCGTCACCGAGCAGGCGCTCGAAGTTGGGGAGGTCCGTCGGCGTGGAGATGACCAGGATGTCCCGGATGCCCGCCAGCATGAGGGTGGACAGCGGGTAGTAGATCATGGGCTTGTCGTAGACCGGCAGCAGCTGCTTGGAGGTCACGAGAGTGAGCGGGTACAGTCGCGTGCCGGACCCGCCCGCGAGGATGATGCCTTTCATTTAATCTGTCCTCTACAATCGAATGCGCTTTAGATCGAGTGATAAATAAGACTTGGGTATCCTATTTTGCTAAACCCCCTCATTCTTAACGAAATAGGCAAGGTAATGACTGCGGAATATGGCTACCTGAATTGCCCCTTCCATTTTTCAATGCTCGACCAAGGGAGATTGATTCCGGTTATTTCAGGTTGGTTAATCCAATCAGCCATTTTGAGTAAAAAGTCATCTTCTCGTTCGAAAACAGGAAGTCCGGTATCTTCACCGATGATCGCGTGCCAAATGTTGGTAATGGACTCACTTTGCTTCAACGCTATGAAAAGCGCCAGTATCGAAAATCAATTTATAATCCCACAATGATGTGAATTCGTTCGGGCAAATAACGACCGCAAAGTGATACAAGCGAATAAGATCCGGCAAGAGTTAGCGCCCAAACAGCAAATGTCGAAACACCAAGTGGAATGACGAATAATCCAAGCAGTTTCCAAACGGCCTTGAGAACAAGTATATGGCAGAGGTAGATTCCAAAAGAGGCGTTCCCAAGGTCAACAAGCAAAGTAGAAGATAATCGCGACTTGAATGATCCCGGAACCGCCATAAGAAGCGCGATCACAGCTAAAGAGGTCGCGGCAGAACCGAGCTTAAGCTGAGTTGTGGCCATATTGAAATCGCCAGTCAAATACCACCAGAAGCCTGCGACCTCCTGAATTATTAAAAATATAAAGAGCACTGCAACAAGCTGAGTGGTTCGTCCTTCAATGAGCGCAGCCCAACGCCTCCAGTCGAGACCGAAAACATAAAAGATGAGCCACATGGGGCAGAAAACCTGTATTAGAGGCAATGCGATACCGGCAACGGCAGCGAGCTCCCTTAGAAGCAAGCAAGCCGGTGTCACACAATAGACAAAGAACCTATACCGTGAAAGGAGCCTGAACAGTACCGGAGTAAGCAGCACAAGCTGTGAATAGACCAATAGATAGTACATCTGAGCCGATACGGAGCCCACGGCGAACGCCAGAAACCCAGACGCCCATGAAGGGCGGGGAAACGCCGCAAGATAGATAACGCTCCAGAACGCATAAGGTCCGGCAACCTTGCTAATGCGGCGTCGAAGACCCCCCCCCGCATTAAATTTGCGCTCGTCGGTAAGAACACCGGATAAAAACAAGAACAACGCAACAGAAAAGTTGAGGAATGGGCGAATGGCGACCGACGCGGCACATTGAGGAAGACAGTGGATAAGCACCACTGCGGAAATCGCAAGCCCACGAAGAGCTTGAAGGTAGCGATCCTTGGCCATCTAGGCTCTCCTTCCAACGAGTCTCTTTAGTCGTCGTTTAATACCACCAAGCTTGCCGCGGACACGCTGCCAGAGAGTGGGACGGAAATCCCACTTGTCCATGAGATCTGGGATGGAAAGCCCGGCAGACACGTCGTTCAAAAACTCGTCGCGCTTTGGATAAGGCGTGACAGAATGGACGAGGCTAGGGTTGCCCGCGATTACCCCATCAAGCGTCGCCGGACCGTTTGCAGTAAGCCCAGAAATAGCCTCGAATGCCCGCACGCCCTTCTCGGTATTGCATAGGACGGCAGATACGCCCTTGGAGTTGTCGACCTCGGGATGGGTATTCTGGAACCCCCAGAAATCACCGAGCGTGATATCGGCGCCGCTGGAGCGCTTTGCTGGACATGCCAGACAGGACGAACGAAGGCTCGCATTGGCCAGAAACGCTTTCATGTACCAGTCTTTGCCGAATATCTGGGACTCGGTGTCCCCGGTGTTGTCTTTCTCCGCTATGTGCTTGTACATAGCGGAGTAAGACAACCATCCGGTTGTCTTACTCCGCATATTGACGTCGCAGACGTCCGACCCGAAGGCCTCACCACGGTAGTCGACCCAGCGCGACCAGAGCTCTGGAGACGGAACACCGTGGCAGATGACGTCGACGCCGAGGAAGAGGTCAGAGTCGGCGAGTTTCCCCAGGTATGAGCGCATGCCAGCCACCTGGCATGCAGTACCGGCAAAGAGCGCCGGCCTGCCTTCACGCAGGGCAGCGCGGACGCCCTCGAAGACGCCGCGGCCAACCGCGCTCTGAACGTATTTCGAGCGCATAACGGCGCCGAGCGCCGGCCTGTCCTCCACGAGCACGTGACGAAGCTCGCGGCAACCGTCCGTCCACGCGGCGCCCGCCACAACACCGCCGCGCGAGAGAGCGTCAGCGGCGAGTAGACCGAACACGCCGCCCGACGACGATCTATCGAGCAAGCCGACGTCATGAGCCTTCGCCCAGAGGGCGAACTCGCACCCGTCCTCCCCAGGGGCGTTGAGCGCCGGGCATACGGCGTCGCACGCCCCGCAGCCTACGCACCCGGAGGC
Organism: uncultured Collinsella sp.; assembly: GCA_900547765.1. Lineage (GTDB taxonomy): Bacteria > Actinomycetota > Coriobacteriia > Coriobacteriales > Coriobacteriaceae > Collinsella. The sequence continues at coordinate 3,695 of URIA01000019.1, forward strand.
GTCGACGGTGGGGTGTAGGAAGCCACAATCATCGGGTTCCATGGAGATGCATGACTTGGGGCAGCGGGCAGCGCACGCGCCGCAGCCGCAGCAACGGTCGCCAAGCGAGACGACCCTCGGGGATTTCTCGGAATCATTCATGATGGACCCTATCTAAGGAACGGGAGACGAGAGACGACCGCGATACGTTCGTCCTTCGTTAGGACGGCGAGCCAAAGGGCTATGGCGAAAAGCACGCTGTAAACGGCGCCCCACTCGAGGAACGCGGGCCATCCGTTGACGGGCAGGACCGCCGTGCCAGCGAGGCAGGCGACGGTGACGGCAGCCCAGGCGAGCAGCACCGGCAGGTTCCGCTTCCAGAAAAAGAGCATGTCGAGACCGACCCGCTTCTGGTAGTACCAGTTCATCCACAGTCCGTTGCCGAGCACGATGCTGACGACATAGGCGATCGCGGGGGCCCACGGCCCCAGCGCCGGGGCGGCCGCGGCGGTGAAGGCAACGTTCCCGACCGCCATCGCAAGGTAGACGAGACTCCTGGCGTGGTGCATGTTCTTGGCCCTCTGGATCTCGATGCCGACGTTCTGACAGAGGGGCACCATGACGGGTAGCGTCATGGCGAGCACGAGCCAGTAGGCCTCGGCGAAGCCCGGGCCCGCCCACCTCGTCACGAAAAACTTCCCGAGAATAGCGAAACCTCCGTACACCCAGCAAAACAGTACCATCTGGTAGCGGCCCACGCGCGTCATAAGGCGAGTGAGCTCGGCGTTGTCGTCCGAGGTGGCGACGATGCGGTTGACCTTCGGAATGAAGACGTTCGACATCGTGGTGGAGAGCGAGTAGAAGACCTGGCGGATGTTCACGGCCACCGCGAACAGAGATACCGCAGTCGCGCCCGAGATGGCCCCCAGCATGATGTTGGGCACGCTCTGATTGACCATATCGCAGACCTGGTTACCGAAGATCCAGGCACTGAAGGCGGCGATGCCGCGCATGACGCCCCAGTCGGCGCCCCTGAGCTCGAAGCGCATGCCCAGCACGACGATGGCGTAGCGCGCGTTGAGGGCAAGCAGGACGAGGTTCACCGCGAGCTGTGCTAGGGCAACGCCCACGGGCCCCATACCGGCGGCCAGCAGGGCCCAGGCGCACAGCGGCGTCGCAAGCGTGGTGACGAGCTGCCTGGTCTGCTGGTAGACGAAGCGCTCGTGCGCCGTGATGTAGGAATTGAACACGACGGTGAACAACGTCGAGGCGACGTTGAGCGTCATGATGGCGAGCAGCTCCCGGGCGAGCGAGACCTGCGCCTCGGTGAACCCGGCCGAGAACACCGCGCCGGCGTTTGCGGAGAAGCCCATGCCGAGGGCGACCGCCGCGGCTGTGACGGCGACGTAAAGCGTGAGGTACATGCCGTTCAGGTGCCGGATGTCGCGCTCGCCGCCGTGCGCCACCGTCTGCGTGTAGAAGCGCACGTAGGCCTCGGAGAAGCCGAAGGACAGAAGCGTCAGCGAGAAGACAAAGGAGTTCGAGCTCTGGAAGACGCCGTAGTCCGCCTGCCCCACGTAGGACAGTAGCATCGGCGTGTAGACGAGGTTGACGAGGTTCTTTGCGAGGATGTTGGCGTAGCCGAGGAGGGCGCCCGCCTTACGCTGGCTAGCCACGGGCGGCCTCCGAGGGAATGCTCAATCCACATCTATCGAGGAATTCAACAACGATCTTCCTCTGAGCTACCAACCTGTCATACGCCTTTGAATAGTCACTCTCGAGCAGTTCCGAATTACATACGGAAAGAATTGACCGCTCAACGAAAGAAACACCCAGCTCGCTGGCTAGCGTGTCGAATCGGCTGCTCATGTCTGGACCAGTGGACTCACGAGGGCAATAAATCAGCGGCTTCCCGAACAAGATCGAGAAAATTGATCCGTGATATGAATCTGTCGCTACAAGCTTTGCGTGACGGACGGCATAGAGGAACTCTGAAGGCCCGAGGGCGTAGTAGCGCGCATCCCCTAGTAAATCGACCCTCTTGCAGCTAAGTGAATCACAGATTTCGGCAACCCTCTCTTCGTAAGCTGCACTCCCGAGGAAGTACGTCAATACATAATCATTTGGAAGCCCGCAGTGCGGCTCTTTTTCATACCTTTCCCACCAGGAGCCGTCAAACATCAGTGTTGGGTCAATCAACACCTCGGCCTTTAAGCCGTACAGACTGTTTATAAGCTCGGCGCTCTTCTGCTCACGAACGGACAGCCTATCAAACCCGTCGAAATAGCCGTGGAACAGCTCACGCTTCTCCTCGGGAATCGTCGGAGCTGCCAAGCTTGGCGAAAAAGCAATGCGCTTTTCTCTTGGCGAAAACGTGAGAAACATAGTGGAGTTAGCGTCAGGGGAATACGGAGACCAAACTTGGTCGCTCCCAGCAACGAAAAAGTCATAGGATTTAATGTCACGTGGAGGGTTGGAATCAGATATAACCTCCCGGCTAAAGGAAATGTTACGGGAATTGAAATCCTCAAACGAACGATGCCTCTGGATGTGGGCAACGGCAAGCCCCTTTGGAATGAGCGAAGCCAAAGACTTGAGCTTGTATTTGGCAGATCTCGAGTCCTTCTGTCTGAACGTAAGGACATCTGCACCCGAGAGTTTGAGAGTTTCTTGGACAGCAAGGTTCTGGAGCCTCTGCCCATAGTTGTCCCCATGCGTAAATGTGGAAATGCCTATTTTCATGTTCAAACCTGTTCTTCGTCTCTATCAATAATCAAATAGTCTGCAGCCGAGGAATTCCACGACCAAGCCAGCGCTCCACAGAGCAGCAGTAGGCACAAGCAGCAGTTCACCCTTGTAAAGCACTGCGTATACAGAAAGGTAATAAGAATTGTTAGCAAAAGGAGCAAACGAACAATCCGGCCATTAGATCCTTTTTCCTGCTCCATAAACTCACTAACCACGGAGTGGAAAAACGCTACATACGCTGCCGTCTCCCAAACCCCCATGAGAATCAAGAAAGACCCCATATCCGCTTGACCAAAGTGGTTAAACGACATGAACCCGGACGCGTAGAAGCTTGAGGCTCCAAGACCCTCTCCGAGACTCCATGTAGCCGGTCTCAAGAGAGCGAAGCCGATGATAGCAATCCTCTCGTTACTGCCGTCGGCAGCAGTACCGACGGAAGCTGAACTGCCAACCATATCGAACAGACCAAACACTTGCGTATCCACGAGGATCTGGAACGCAGGCACCAAGGCGTATGCAATTGTCAGGATAAAATACAAGGCGACAAGCCAAAAGAAGGGACCCGAAACATCCGCTTCTCCTCTCATGACTGAAATAAGCCAGAACATCACTAAAACGAGAGGAAGGATTATGAAGAGCGCCTTATTATCGTTGAGTGTCGCAAGATAGAAGGACAGGACGATAAGGCAGACGTTGTAAGCGATGGCAAGGGATGGCCAGAGAGGACCCCGAAGCCTCCTAATCCAGACGAAGTTGTAGAGCACGACGAATGAAGTGTAAAGGGCCACCGCATGGACGGACGCATAAGAGAACAGGCCGGAGATATTGTCCTCGAAGTAACTGATGTCGTTCGTTGTCGCAGCGATCATCCCATGGGTAGAGTACTGGATAAACATGATCGCCATATTGAGAAGCAATATGGCGTTGAAGACCGGAAAACCTGCATCAAAGAGTCCAAGAAGAAAATCCCTCTTGTTAGTGACCAAAAGAAAGAAGTAAAGCGTATAGACAAACGGGTAGAGGAGCAGCAAAATATTCGCCCTAAACGTTTCCATATTGCCACCCAAGAGGGCACCAGACAGCCACCCTGCAACGGTAATCAGCCCAAGTAGTAGCGCTCTACCGCTATATTTCCATCCGGAGAAGAGCGCCCTCACGCAAATCATGCCGGTAATTACCCAGTTGAGGTATCGCCCCAGACCATAGTACTCAAGGAAGAAAACCTGCGCCAAGATACCTATAACGATCGTCGCATCCGCCAGGTCACCCATGCAAACGGTTAGAACGCCTTGCTTATTAGGGAGATACCAACGACCTCTTCGACCAGCCCGCTCCTCCGCTTTATTTATAACGAGCCTCGCATGCCTATGATCTTGCATTGAGTACCTCCAGCAGCACACGTTCAATCAGCCTCGTGTGCATGTGAACTCCCGTGTTGAGACCTACCGAGGAGCATGGAAGCAGGTCTACGATCTCATCTGAATCGACAAGATCGAGCGGACCAGGCTTTCCGCTCCTGAAACGATTGACCTCCCTGATAAGCCGGCTCTTATCCCTAAACAGCCCGATTAGCTCCTCCTCGTTATTCAGCACCAAACCGGACCCATGCTCAACGACAAAGTCGGCGACATTGCCTGCACATGCACTCGAAATCGTATAAGCGTTTGCGGAGTAAGATTCCATACAGGTGTAGCTATAGGTCTCTGGCCAAGATGGCCACATGACAACGATGGCAATCTCGCACTCCCTGAGAGAGTCGGTCATGGCATTTGGGTGCTTCTCATCAAATTCGACAAACCGCTTGTTCATCCCTGGATACATATCGTTCGAGCTGTTGAAGACGAAGAACTCGTACTCTTGTTCATCGACCGCAGATACGAGGCGAAGCCAGGTCTCCCAGCCCTTTGTCTTCCTCGGCATCCCCAGAAAGGCAACCCTGATGCGCTCCCCTGCGTTCAGAGGACGTCTGTTGCCCAGATACTCTCCAAGCAGCTTTTGGTGCGGTATTACATCAACAAGGCCCTCGTATTGAGGCCTGAATGAGAGAAACCGATTCTTCGTATAGGTCGAAGGTGCAACAAAACGGAGATTTTTGATGGAGTCAAACAGCCCTTGGATCTTCGACTCCACACGAAGGCTGTTACTGAAGTGGGGGCATTTCTCGCAGGGAGCGTCGCCGAGCCTTGAGCTGTCACAAAAGCCGCTCCTATTTTGGAGGTTATAGCTTGTACAACACAGGTAATAGTCGTGGAGAAAGGCCCTGACCGGTGTTTTGCCTGTAACTTTTAGCAGTTCGGAGACTTTCTCAAGGCTCACGTACAGAAGGTGGTGGATATGAAGCTCAAGAAGGCTGAAGCCGCTTTTTTGCCAGCTGCAAAGGGCCTCGCACACCTGGGCAATACTGAAAACACCAGCCTCCACCCCGTCGACCGTAACCCCGAATTCGCAAAATAGCATCTGGTCGTCCCTGAACAGGGTCTTCTTAACCGAGTGGAGATAGACGTAACTTATGCCGTGCGACGCCATGGCCTGCTGACTCGCCATAATAGCCTTTGGGGTGCCGGTCTTGTCCTTGAGATAGTCGCAAAAGGCAAGCGCTAGGACGTACCCACTATTGTGCGGTTTGGGGATGCTTTTACTCATATCATCGCTTCCCAAACAAGAGGAGAGATCTATTGAAAAGGCCCTCTTGTAGACTGCCGAAATTCAGCCTCGAAGAGAAAGAAACCCTGCACCTAGCCATGAAAGAAGCGTCCATTTTCGATACCAACTCTCCAAGAGCACGCTCTGGAGGAAGAATGCAGTCGGAATAAGTTGAAAGAAGTCCAGTAACTTGCTTTGCAAGAGTAATCTTTCGCGGATGACAAAAACTATTGATTTTCTCAATCACTTTAGATGGTAAATCAGTACTCACACCGACCACATTACGACCATGCTGGCGATATCCCATATGAGGAGAAGCATCGAAAACAATCCGATAACCCAGCAGCACGCATAGATTAGCTATCAGCTTATCATGCATGATGACGGGATGGGGCAGCTCATGCAAGCAAACAACTTCCCAAATACGCCTATCAAATACTTGCGTACATCCCATAGGTGACCCAATGCAAAGCTGGTTGAGAGGGTCGTTATCTCGATAAGATATGCACCTTTGTTGCCCATAGGTTAACCGGCCCATCTCATTACCAGCTGAATCTACAAGTCTTGAATTGCAATGATAAAGAGCCAAATTCTCCTGCTTCTTAAGCTGTTTAATCGCAGTTATCAGTTTATCGCTATCCCAAATATCATCTTGGTCGGAAAACGCATAGTAATCAGCTTCGGGAGCATTCCGCAACAACGTCAAAAACCCTAAAGCAGGTCCTAGGTTTTCTCCTGTTAACAAAGTCAGACTGCCCTCATCTGCATAGCGCTGCAGAAGATCACGAGTACCATCAGATGACCCGTCATCACGGACAAAAAGACGTACGTCAACTTCAGCCTGCGAGAGAATGCTGTCAATTTGTTCTGAAATAAATGGGATGCCGTTGTATGACGCCATTAATACGACGCACTTTGGCACCTTGGAATTACTCAACATATGGATTACCTTATCATTAATGCCTAAAGCAAACGCTCTCGATGTGTTAACCCCTGAGCAAACCCAGTGCAAGCAGTATATCCTTGACCAAGTACTTGGCGCAGTCTTTTGGCCTCGCCCTGAGAACGAGTCGGTTAACCCGTACCCCGTTACGAAAGCCGTCCATAAAGGTATTTCTTTCTATAGGCTTCGTCGAAGGACGTTGAAGCTGTTCATTGTTGGCCACAGCTAGACCAGGATCAACCGGCAAAAGCTCAAGTTCCGTCATTTCTAACAGTTCTCGACCCTTGTCTGTCTGCACAAGTGCGAGGGATATCCCGTTCGCGACCTCATCAGAAAGCTCGCTACCCCATGAATCGCCAAGCGTAATATCGGAGACACGATCACCCTTGGCGTAGCGGCAGGAGTAGCAGCCTTCCGTATACGGTAAACCCGAGAGGAAAGCAATCGAGTAGCGATCGCGGACACCCGTCCTACCCACAGTTTCAGCTCCGCGATAGCGGAGCTGAAACTGGACTTTCTTTCGAAAGTCCAGTATCAGCTCATTAGACAGGTTGTTACCTGTCTCTTCCAAGAATCGGCTCAGGACCTTGGGGGACGGTGAACCATGACAGATAAGGTCGATGGTGTAAAGGGAATCGGCTAAACGGCTTCCAACGAAGTTACGCATCGCAGCAACCTGACAAGGAAGACCGATAAAGAGAACCCTTTGACCACCTTGCAGGGCCTCCCTAACCTCGCGGTACGCACCAAGTGGATTGCTTTTGACGTATTTGGAGCCTTGGGCCCTCCTCAAGTAATCCGCATCAGAAGTGAGGTGGAACCGGAACTCACCGCCCTCCTGTGCACATGAACACACTAATCCATTTGACGCCACAAACGCCTCCGAGATGGCCGTAGCCAGACCCCCGGACGAAGATGACATTCTGAGCGATGTATCTTTCGCCCACCCCTGTAGCCACTCGAGAGGACGCAACGAAGATGGGGATACCATCTGGGGACACGTTTTCTCGCACAGTCCACATCCCACGCACCTTGTAGGATCAATACGGGCGTTATACGCCTCAATCGTATCCTCAATGGCAATCGCTCCATGTCGGCATGAATCGACGCAGGCCATACAGCCAGCGCACATATCCTTCTTGCATACCGTCCTAGTGCCAACGTTTGACAATGCCCTACTCCTCAATCATGCTCTTGAGCTGCGCTAGAGACTTCTCCCTCTCCGCACCCATCACGTCGTTGACCCGACCAAAGTCAATCTGCTTGGATGCTAACTCGACATCATCTAGATTCTGAAGCACTCTGTCCGTGAGGTCCGTGAGTCGCAGAATACTCACGTTCCTGCTCGAGGTTCCGTTCTTGGGCAGCACTTCTACCAGCGGCGTATTGAGATTTATGGCAAAAGCCGTACCGTGGAACGAGTCCGTGACTAGGCATGCTGCGTTGTCGACATACGAGAGAAACTCAGCAAGCGTCGGCAGCCACTTGAACTTGCCCTCGCGTGAGGCCTGGTGCAGGCTTGCGGAGATCCGTATCAGGGGCAAGCCAAGCTTTTTGGCAACCTTCACGGCGTACTGCCCCACCGTCGGGTCGCTGTGAATCTGGTAGACGAGGATGTATTCGCCCTTCGGGGCAGGTGCCGCCATCCTTCTCCACGCCTCGCCATCAAGCAGCAGCGTGGGATCGACAACCTGTCCGGCCTCTATGCCCCACGAGGCAAGCTGCTCGCGCGCGGCATCCTCGCGTACGAACACGGCCTCATATGCTCGAAGGTCCTCGAGAAACCTGGGGCGCACGCTATCCGGCATATTCTTCTTACCAAAGCTTGCCGCATATGAGATGCGCCTTGCGCCCTCGGGAGCAAACTCAAGCGCGTATGACAGGTCGTATGCGCCCGAGCTGATGGGACCCCAAACCTGATCGCTTCCAGTCATATAGACATCGGCCTTGGGCGGATTAGCCTTCAGCTCCTCCAGGGATGCATAGTGAGGGCTCATCTTAAGCAGCTGGGAACGCTTACGCGCAAACCGCTTGCCCGCCACCCTTGTCTCAGGCTCCATCAGAAGTCTGTAGACAGACTTCTTCAACGGGTTCCCGTTCCAGGACGGCTTTGTCGAAAGAAGCGTCCTCACCTGCTGGGATACGTCCTCACAAGCAGGTACATAGTCCATAATCTCGAACTCATGCCCCAAGCTCTCTACCGCTCGTTGTGTCGCATATGCCTGGAGCAGGGAGCCATAATTAGAGATTGCGTGCCTGGTTATGCAGGATACTTTCACGTGTTTCCTCCGATTGATATCGAGCAACCGCTATTTCTGAATTTTTGCATTCGATTTTTCCACCCGGCTGCACTACAGCGCCTCCTCAGTCTCGTACACGTGCGCGTCGGCTCGGCTTGCGTCGGAAAGGCCGTCGTTGATCGCGGCGTGCATGTCGCAGGTGGAAAGAGCGTCCAGCTCCTCCTTCGTCACCTTGCCCGACTCGTAGTCGCGCACGATGGGGAGCTCGTGCATGTCGAACTTCTTGCCGGGCTTGAGCTTGTGCGCCAGCACCCACGACGCGGGTTTCCAGATGTACTTGTGCATGGCCGGAGACACGGAGCCGATCATCCAGCAGTTGCGGTCGCAGTGGCGCACGCAGCCGCGCACCTTCTCGGCCTGGGCGCTCCCCCACAGCTCATCCCAAGACTCGTCGTTAAGGTTGCCCATAACGAGCTTCTCCTTGGTGCCGTTGCAGGGCATGACGTCGCCGTAGGGGTCGATGAAGAACGTGTCGAACGCCATATCGCACGGGAGCAGGCGCTTCTGCCCATAGATGTAGTTGATGAGGCCCATGTTGAAGTACGCGCGGAACCACTTCTTGGGCTCGTTGGACTTGAGGAGCTCGTTTACCAGGTCCTCGAAGTTCTGGGCCACCATGGGACGGTCCTCGATGATGTTCTTCGCCTCGACAAAGTAGAAGCTGTTGTGCAGGCTGGCGGTGGCGAACTCCATGCCGAGCTCGTCGGAAAGCTTGTACAGCGGCACCAAGTCCGCAGCGTTGCGATCCTGCACCGTCATGCCAAAGCCCACGTCCGGGTGCTTCATTTCCACGAGCTTCTTGAGCGTCTCGTAGCCGCGGTTGAAGCCGTCCTGGAGACCGCGGATCTCATCGTTGGTCTGCTGCAGGCCCTCGATGGAGATGCGGATTCCCACCTGGGGGAATTCCTCGGCAAGGGCGATGATGCGGTCGGTGAAGAAGCCGTTGGTGGAGATGACGATGCGGTCGGACTTCTTGTACAGCTCGCGCACGATATCCGCAAGGTCGGTCCTGATGAAGGGCTCGCCACCGGTGATGTTGGTGAAGTACATGCGCGGGAGCTTCTTGATCACGTCGAGGGAGAGCTCCTCCTCCGGACGGCTGGGAGCCTTGTAGCGGTTGCACATGGTGCAGCGCGCGTTGCAGCGGTACGTTACGATTACGGTTCCGTTGAGTTTCTTCTCGGCCATGGGTTAGGCCACCACCTTCCGGTCAATTAGTTCTTGATACAGGGAGACGAGATTCCGGATGTACTTCTCTTGATTACAGTTCTCTGCCACGAATGAACGGCAATGCGCGCTCATCGCGGCGTAAGCCGCAGGATCGGCGGCCACCGCCGCACCCCTACGGATTGCATCTGCGAGTCCTGCCTCATCGTGGGCTTCAGCCAGGAAGCCCGTTTCACCCTCACGTACCAGCTCGGGTATTCCGCCCATGTTCGTACCGATAACGGGCTTGCCCGCGGCGAGTGCCTCGAGAACCGCATATGGCGCGTTCTCGAGCCACTCTGACGGCGCAGCCGCCAGAGTGGCTCGATTCACAAGTCCGCGCAGGGCGTCACCGGTTTTATATCCAACCAGCTCAATCCTCGAGCTTATTTCGTTTGGCATTGCGGAAACTTTGACCTTCACAGCATCACATTCAGGGCCATCGCCTGCAATAACAAGACGCCAATCAGGGATCACCGGTGCCGCCTTCTCAAAAGCATGCACGAGCGTTAACACGCCTTTCTCGCGAGAAAGGCGTCCCAGATACAGCATGTAGGGATCTTCATTATTTTGGTTGGCAACTTCCCGTGACATCGAATCGGGATTCAGGAAATTCCGCATGAGGACAAGCTGACGCTCGGGAAGCCCCGCTTCAATAAACTTGTTCCGCATGAACTCACTCGGGCAGATGATGCGATCGAGACGTGAATAGGTTTTGTGCCGTTTAAGCCACTCCGCCTCAGCCACCGCTAACGCGCTTTTTGCGATCGAACCCTTTACGCACTTCTTCTTAAGGCAATTGCCAAAATGACCCCCGAGACACGAATCGCAAACGTTGCCCTCGGAATCAAGCATAAGATAGCTCGGGCAAGCAAGAATCAAGTCGTGCGAGGTATACACAACCGGCGTTGGATGCTGCTTTAGCCAAGGAGCGTCCAAGATGGAAAACGTAATCTGCCTATGAGTGAGATTGAGATGGATTACATCGGGCTGGAATTCACGGCACAGCGCATCGAACTTCTCGCGCGCCTCTTTGGAATACACAAGTGCCTGCGCGGCCTTCGCCTTATCGACAATAGAGCTCGGTCCGTTATAGTCGCGATTCGTTACAAAGTAACGCGACCACTCAGTCGGCTCATTACGCTCATCCTCCATGCTGAAGAAGGCAACTTCATGCCCAAGAGCGCGAAGACCATCGGCAAGAGCAAAGTAGTACGTCTCGCTTCCACCCTTGCGCCAATGAAACTTATTTACAAGAAGGATCTTCATTACGCAACACCCTCATACAAAGCAAGCGTCCTTTGGACGACGCTGTTCCAGTCATAGCCATTAATCGCGCGGCCACGTGCCATGGCGCCCAGCCTCTCCGCTTGGGCAGAATCCGCTATCAGGCCTTCAAGCACGTCGCGCAGCGCCCCCGCGTCTCCGTGTGGGAACGTGAGCCCGCAACCCTGCAGAACATCCGCGCACTCGGGAATATCCGAGGTAACGCATGCCGCACCGTGAGACATGGCCTCCAGCAAGCTCATGGGCAGGCCCTCAACGTCGGAGGGGAGCGCGTAGCAATACGCGTTGGAGTACAGCTCGGAGAGCAGGTTGCCCTCAACGTGGCCGGTAAAGAGCGCGCGGGGGTCGGACGCGGCAGCCTCTTTGAGCGCCACGGCGTAGTCGTCCGTATCGGAGGAGTCGCCCGCGATAACCAGGCGCTTATCCGTCTTTACCTGCTTGTACGCCTCCACCAACAGTTCCGGTCGCTTCTCGGGCACAATGCGACCGAGGTAGAGGACATAGGAGCCCTGGGTGAGCCCCCAGCGCTCGGAGATCTCCTTCGCGGGAAGATCCGCCTCGGGAGTGATGCCGTTGGGAATGAGCGTAGCCTCGCGGCCGTAAGCCTCCTTGAAGTACTCCTGATTGCCCCGGGAAAGCACGATGAGCGCATCCGCGCACTTGGCCGCCGTCGCCTCGCCGAACTTGATGTACTTGGAAGCCAAGCCGCCCCATTTTGCACGCTGCCAGTCCAGGCCGTGGATCGTTGCCACGGTCCTGATGTCCGCGGAACGCGCAAAACGAAGGGGGACGCACGGCCCCTCTGCGTGATAGTGAATTACGTCTGCCCCGTCTTTGATGGCGGCCCTTGTTGCGGCAAAGCTGCTCGTGAGCGCAGAGAGCCCCTTGATGTCCAGAGCCTTTACGGGAACAATGCGGTAGCCATCCTTCTCGTAGGGCTCGGAAGGAGCTCCTTCGCCCATACGGTCGTAGCAGGTTACTTGGTGACCAAGGTCTGCCATACGGCGAGCAAGCTCGCCTACCACCACTTCTACGCCGCCCTCGCGCGAACCCGTTCTCTTTTGGCCTATCATGGCGATGCGCATGCTACACGGCACCTTCCCCAGAGAACATCGTCTTCAGCGTGCCGAATATCAACCGCAGGTCCTGGCGCAGGCTGCGATTCTCTATATAGTGAAGATCCAGCTCAACCATTTCGTTGAAGCCCAGGCAGCTGCGGCCCATTACCTGCCAAGGACCGCTGCAGCCGGGTTTTACCGCCAGGCGCTTCATGTCGTGCTCGCTGTACAGGGCAACCTCGCGCGGCAGGCCGGGGCGCGGGCCAATGAGGTTCATTTGGCCCAAGAACACGTTGATGAGCTGGGGCAGCTCGTCGATGCTGTGCTTGCGAATGAAGTTACCCACACCGGGAATAATGCGCGGGTCGTGCTTCATTTTAAACATGGGGCCAGTGGCCTCGTTTTGGGCCTGCAAGTCCTTGAGCATTTGGTCTGCGTTGGGAACCATGCTGCGGAACTTGTAGATCTTAAACAGGTAGAACGTGCCGTCTTTGCGCACGCGGCCCACGCGCCACTGTGAATATAGGGGGCTGGCGCCCGGGCTCTTTATGCAAATGACCACGCTCAGAATTACCCCGGGAATAAAGAGCAACACCAGGGCTCCGCCGGCGGCGACAATGTCCACCGTACGCTTAACAACGCGGTAGAGCCTGTGCCCAAGCTCGGGCTTTACGCCGGAGTTGGCACCGCGCAGCATCTTGTACGCTTCTTCGTTTGTAAGGTAATCCCCCGCAGCACCGGCTGCGGCAGTGACGGAATTCGCCGTGGCGGCCGTGCGCGTCTCCTGCGCGCCCTGTGCCATGGTCATCATCGTAGGTTCCAAGAGTCCCTCCCCCGATTCTTTTTGCCTTCGGTCATCCGCTTGCGAGCTTGCAGCTAGGCGATCGCTCTTCTGTGATTGCGCATGACGCGCTGCTCTTTTGAAAGCACGGCGAGGCCAACGCGCGTAGTTACGCGTCGACCGCAAAGGTCGAGCTCCAAATAAGCAGTGCTCTTGCGTCTGTTAATGGTTTTGATAAGGCCTTCGTGGCCCAACAGTGGACCTGCCGTCACTATGACCTGGTCACCGTCTTTTAGGGCCTCGCTCATGGGCACTACGCGGTCTCCCCTATGCGTAAAGCCGCCAATAAGCTGGACCTCTTCTTTTGCCAGCGGCACAAACTGACCGTCCTGGGATAACACACGGGCAAAGTCGTCCATACGCAGCAGATACTGTTGCACGGTACGGGGATCTGCCGTATCGCAGATAAGATAACCGGGAAAGAGCGGCTTGGTCGTATTGACCCATTCGCCGTGTACTTTGATCTCGGTTTGAAATTGGGGATAAAAGAGTTCCTGCATGGCGCTCGCCGGCACCATGCGCTCGATGCGCTCGCGCATTACGTCTTCGCGACCGTTAATGACCTGGATCACATACCACACGAGCACCACCCCCTTGCTGTCTTACGTGTGGCTCACGGGGTTTGGGTATGGCTTCGCCAGGGCGCTCATGCGCGAAGGCGCTCCATATTCAAACCCTGAGCCCAGTCAGACAAGCACGTGGCTCTGCCCCGCCGTGAACGGTATGTACAAATGCAGCGCTGAAGCTGAAGGCATGTATCGCAAGATTGCCCACAACCTCAGCTGGCTGCGTGCGAGCCGGTCAAGGGATTTCAAAACTGGACCCCACGCAAACAGCTGAAGAACTGCTGTGATTTGCCATAGCAAATTATTGAACTGACTAAAACGAACTTATAAATAGCCGCAAAAGCAAGTGCAAAATCGTGCATGGCAATCGATATTGGAGCTCGTGGTGTTTCTGGCACCGCCGTTACGGCCGGATGCTGATCGACCCTGCGCTTTGTGACTTGCTGGAGCCGTGAGCACAGTTGAACTCATGTAACGTTAGGTATCCTAGCACAAGCTGTTAGTGAAACTGATTTGGGCTGCGTTGGACAACATATCGTTCATTTGACGTGCTCAAGGGGGTTGTTTTGGGATGTTGTTCACGTTGGCGCAGGTTATTGGGGTACTGGCAATAATTGGGAGCGTTCCTGAAGCCCAACTGGAGCAGCGAGCTGCACTGGTAATTGCGTTTGGATAACAAACTATGTACATACATGGGAAATAAATTGTGCAACTTTTTGTTGATATGGGCATGGGTTTGTGGCGTATGACGTTTTCGCATGAAAAAAGGCCTTCGGAATACCGAAGACCTTTGCATTCACAATGGTGGAGACGAGGGGGGTCGAACCCCTGACCTCTTGACTGCCAGTCAAGCGCTCTCCCAGCTGAGCTACGCCCCCGTGACGAGGAAAAACTATAGGGGAAGATGGCGCGGCGTGCAAGGACTTTTTGAGTCAGAATCTAAATACCTATTGATATAGGTAAGCGATGGCGACACCTTGGTGAACTTGGATCTTGGCCGTACCCCTGACGACGTTGCTGATGCCTGTGTCGGCTAGCAGGTCCAGAGAGCTGTGGTCTAGCTCCCACTCCAGACCGTGTTCACTTACCTTGGTGTTGGGGGCAATGGCGATGATGGAGAACGTCTTGCCTTCGGCGCCCTCGATGGTCCACGACTCACCTGCGTGAAGGATGCGGGCGACTACTTTGTCCTCAGCAATCCAGACTGGGGCGTCATCATAGCCTGCAAGCAAGCCCAGCACGGATAGGGCCATGTCCGGACGGCCGCCGGTGGCGCAAGTCGCAACCACTTCGGCACCCGGCCAGCGATGGCGGACGGAATCGAGCGCCAGCGCCAGATCGGTATAGTCCTTGTAGGGGTCGTGGCGCTCAACTTCAAAGTCGGTGGCGGCATCGACCAACGCGCGACCTGCATCGCTCACCGTGTCGGCGTCCCCCACATATACGTCGCAGCCCAGGCCGGTGTCCAGTAGAGCGTCGAGTCCGCGGTCCACGGCGACAACGTGGTCGCACTCCCCTGCAAGCCTACGCAACAGATCCGCGCTCGCCACCACGGGCGAACCGCAGACCACTAATACCTTGCAAGTCACAGCCCTCGCCTAGCCCTCAAACGAAAGCACGCGGGCTAGATCCAGGTCCTCATAGCTGTCGATAAAGATATCGCAGTTGGAACGCACCTCGTCGCGCTTCATGCGGCCGTGCGGGTCATAGATGCCTACACGCTTAAAGCCAGCGACCCCAGAGCTCTTAAGGCCAAAGACCGCATCCTCAAACACCCACGCGCGCTCAAACTTGTGCCCGTGGCGCTCCTCTAGGCGGCGCAGCGCCAGCTCGTATACGTCGGGGAACTGTTTGGAGCGTCCTGCCTCGCCCGTCGTGGTAACAAACTCCATGTAAGCGTCAAGCCCGGCACCAGCGAGCGCGGACTGCACCAGCTCGGCCGGCGTGGACGTAGCCACGCACATGGCAATGCCCGCCGCCTTCGCCTGCTCCAAAAATGCCAAGAGCCCCTCGCGCGGTGGCACCTTGGAGTAGCCATCGATCAGGATGTCGCTCAGCTCGCGATACAGCTCCTCGCCATTCGCTCCAATGCCCCAGGTGTCGTGGTAGGCCTGGCACTCGTCCTCGAGCGACAAATGCTCAAATTGGGCAAAATCGTCGACCGTTACGTCAACTCCGTGGCGATGCAATAACTCGGGCTGAGCATAGGCCCAAACGGGGGTGCTATTAACCAGTGTTCCGTCGCAATCGAAAATAAAAGCGACATTGGGAGCAGCGGTCTGGGACATAAACGAACCTTTCAATGTCAAATGGTAAACATCCTGCTAAAAACGTTTTACCAAACGTCAGACTAACAATCTTGAAACCCTAATTGGTAAAACTGTCAAGAGTTTTACCACGGCAATTCTGCCAGTGGTCTAAACATGGCGCTTACCGATTAAACGCCGCCCTAAAACCACTTTCCTTCATAAAAGTAACGTACAGGTGTTATCGTAGTTTCTGCCGAAAGTTCCACCGAGCACGCGAGGTGGAACGAATCATAGAACTATCGCCGTCCCTTCGATTCGTGCAGCCTTGGACCTTTCGCATCTAGTCACCAAGGCAACACGCTGCCGCGTCATGATGGGATCAAACGTGAGCGATACAAAGCTAAAGCCAAAGGCTAAAAAGCCCGCAACCCGTAAAGCCGCCCCGCACGCACCGGAGCTCACCAAGGACGATGTCTATCTATTTGGCATCGGCACGTGGGAGCGCAGCTGGGAAAAGATGGGCGCGCATCCCGACACGCAGAACCGTACGCGCGGCTGGCGTTTTTGCGTTTGGGCGCCCGATGTAAAGAGCGTGCATGTCATTGGCGAATTTAACGACTGGAATGAGGAAGCCGACCCGCTGGTGCCAGTGCATACGAGCGCTATTTGGGAAGGCTTTATTCCTGGCGCCGAGCAGGGCCAGCTCTATAAATACCTTATCGAGACCAACGAGGGTGAGAAGCTCTACAAGGCCGATCCGTATGCCTTTAAGGCCGAGTGCCCTCCGGGAACGGCGAGCGTGCTGTGGACCCTCGATGGCTACAAGTGGAACGACGCCGCATGGCTCAAGCGCCGCGCCAGCCATAACCACATGTCGCAGCCGCTCAACATCTACGAGGTGCATATTGGCTCGTGGAAGCGCCACGGCGATGCGCCGCAGGGCGAGCCGGACGAGTACGGCAACTACCCCGGTCCCATGGATCCCTTCCCCGCACAGCGCGGCGAGTTCTATACCTACGACGATCTGTCGGTGGAGCTTGTGGACTACGTGCGCGACATGGGCTATACGCATATCGAGGTCATGCCGCTTATGGAGCATCCCTTCGATGGCTCCTGGGGCTACCAGACGACCGGCTACTATGCCGCCACGTCCCGCTATGGCGACCCGCAGCAACTCATGCACTTTATCGATGCGTGCCACGAGGCTGGCATCGGCGTGATCATGGACTGGGTGCCCGGCGGTTTTTGCGCCGACTCCCACGGCCTTGCCACCTTTAACGGTCACATGCTGTTTGAGCACGAGATTCACCCCAACTGGGGCACGCACAAGTTCGACTTCGCCCGCGGCGAGGTCCGCTCCTTCCTGGTCTCCAACGTGCTGTACTGGCTCGAGAACTTCCACGTTGACGGCATTCGCATGGACGGCGTGTCCAGCATGCTGTACCTCAACTTTGGCATCGACGATCCAGGCCAAAAGAAGTTCAACAAGTACGGTACCGAGGAGGACTTGGACGCCAGCGCGTTTATCCGCCAGGTCAACTGCGCCGTGGAGGCACACTACCCCGACGTGATGATGATGGCCGAGGAGTCCACCGCGTGGCCGCTCGTGACCTACCCGCCGCAGGACGGCGGCCTGGGCTTCCACTACAAGTGGGACATGGGCTGGATGAACGACACCCTGCACTACATGCAGACCGATTTTCCGTGGCGCCCCGGCAACCACGGGCTGCTCACGTTCTCCATCATGTACGCCTTTACCGAGAACTTTATCTGCCCGCTGAGCCACGACGAGGTCGTGCACGGCAAGTGCTCGCTTATCGGCCGCATGCCGGGTGACTGGTGGCGCCAGTTTGCCGGCCTTCGCACGCTCGCCTTCTACCAGATGACGCACCCCGGCGCCAAGCTCAACTTTATGGGCAACGAGATCGGCCAGTTTATTGAGTGGCGCTACTACGAGTCCATCCAGTGGTTCCTGACCGAGGAGTACGAGACCCACCGTCATCATCAGGCGTTTATCAAGGCGCTCAACCACCTGTACACCGCCGAGCCCGCCCTGTACGAGCGCGGCTACACCGACGACGGCTTTACCTGGATCGATGCGGATAACTCCAAGCAGTCCATCGTGAGCTTTGTGCGTCAGGGCGAGGACGTCGATGACGACCTGGTGATCCTGATTAACTTTGACCCGGCGAGCTATGAGAGCTTCCGCGTGGGCGTGCCGCGCGAGGGTGACTGGGAGGTCATCTTTGACTCCGACCGTCCCGAGTTTGGCGGCAGCGGCTATGCCGGCGAGGAGCCCTACACCTGCTCGAGCGAGCCCTATCCCTGGAATGGACAGATGGACTCCATCGAGATTAAGGTGCCCGGCTTGGCTGGCGTGGTGCTTAAGCGCCGCGGCCCCAGCAGCTACAAGCCGCCCGTGGTTGAGGAGCCCAAGAAGGCGACGCGTAAACGCACGTCCTCAGTGAAGCCCAAGACCGCAGCCGCCAAGAAGGCTTCGACCAAGGCAAAGGCTACGACGACCAAGGCCAAGGCCAAGGCCGCCGCAAAGCCCGCTGCTAAGGCTACCGCGACCAAGAAGCCGGCTGCCAAAAAGGGCGCTACCAAGGCCAAGGCAGCTGCTGTTAAGCCATCTGGCAAGGATGCGTAACAAAAGCGTTACAGCTGTAATTACCCGCCCCGCAGGGGCGTAGGATACAAGCCATAACCGTTCCGGGAGAAACATCCCCGGGGGAAAGGAACGTATGAATAAGATCTTCGACAACAAGCAGGAGTTTACCGAGCTCTATCGCGATGCCGTCATGAGCATCAGTGGCAAGAGCGTCGAGGCCGCCAGCGACCTGGACCGCTTTAACGCCCTGGCCAAGCTCGTGGCCGAGAAGGCGCGCACCGTTGCCACCAAGAGTGACGCCCGTGTGACCGCCGAGGGCAAAAAGCGCGTGTACTACTTCTCGATCGAGTTTTTGATCGGCCGTCTGCTCGACAACTACCTACTCAACTTTGGCGTGCGCGACATGGTCGCCGAGGCGCTCGACGACATGGGCTTTGATCTGTCCGTCATCGAGAACCAGGAGCCCGATCCGGCGCTGGGCAACGGCGGCCTGGGCCGTCTGGCCGCATGCTTCCTGGATTCCATGGCAGCCGAGGGCATTGCCGGCTACGGCAACGGCATGCGCTACCGTTACGGCCTGTTTAAGCAGGAGATCGTCAACGGCAGCCAGGTCGAGGCCACCGACGAATGGCTCACCCACGGCTATCCCTGGGAGGTCCGTCGACAGGACAAGGCCGTGACCATTAAGTTTGGTGGCCATGTAGAGGGCTTTGAGGAGAACGGCCGCACGTTCTACCGCACGGTGGACACGCAGGACATCCTGGCCGTCCCATATGACATCCCCGTGGTGGGCTATGCCGGCGAGACCGTCAACAAGCTGCGCGTCTGGGCCGCCGAGCCGGTCGAGGAGCACTTTGACCTTGAGGCCTTCAACCGCGGCGACTACGCCCTGGCCGATGCCGAGCGTGCCGAGGCCGAGGCCATCAGCGCCATCCTCTACCCCAACGACGCAGGCGAGCACGGTCGTCTGCTGCGACTGAAGCAGGAGTACCTGTTTGTCTCGGCCGGCATCTACAGTCTGCTCGACACCTTTGAGAAGGAGCACGGCGAGAACTGGGAGCTGCTGCCGCAGTTTGTGGCCATCCACACCAACGACACGCACCCCGCCATGTGCGGCCCCGAGCTCATGCGCATCCTCATCGACGAGAAGAAGCTCGAATGGGATGACGCCTGGAACATCGTGACGCAGGTCGTGAGCTACACCAACCACACCATCCTGCCCGAAGCTCTGGAGAAATGGCCCATCGGCACGTTCTCCAAGCTGCTCCCCCGCGTGTACCAGATCATCGACGAGATCAGCCGTCGTTGGCACGAGTCGTTCGACACCACGCAGGAGGGCTGGCAGGAGCGTCTGCGCCAGACCGCCATTCTGTGGGACGGCGAGATTCGCATGGCCAACCTGTCCGTGATCTGCAGCCACAGCGTCAACGGCGTGGCCAGGATCCACTCCGACATTATCAAGAACATCGTGCTCAAGGACTTCTACGCCCTGACGCCCGAGAAGTTCAACAACAAGACCAACGGCATCTCGCACCGTCGCTTCTTTGCCGAGGCCAACCCCACCTATGCCAAGCTCGTGACCGAGGCCATTGGCGACGGCTGGCTCAAGGACGCCTTTGAGCTGGAGAAGCTCAAGGAGTTTAAGGACGATACCGAGTTCCTGAAGGCGGTGGGTGCCTCCAAGCGCGCTAACAAGGAACGTCTGGCCGCCTACGTTAAGGCCGAGACCGGCTTGGTCATTGACCCCAACACCGTCTTCGATGTTCAGGTAAAGCGCTTCCACGCCTACAAGCGCCAGCTCATGAACATCATGAAGGTGATGGACATCTACAACCGTCGCATTGCCAATCCCAACTTCCACGTGACGCCGACGACCTTCATCTTTAGTGGCAAGGCTGCCTCGAGCTACACCTTTGCCAAGGAGACCATCCGCCTCATTAACTCCGTCGCCGACGTCATCAACAACGATGCCCGCGTCAACGAGGTCATGAAGGTCTGCTTTATCCCCAACTTCCGCGTGAGCAACGCCCAGCTCATCTACCCCGCCGCCGAGATCTCGGAGCAGATCTCCACGGCCGGCAAGGAGGCCTCGGGCACGTCCAACATGAAGCTCATGATGAACGGCGCCATTACGCTGGGCACCCTCGACGGCGCCAACATCGAGATCGCCGACCTGGCCGGCCGCGAGAACGAGGCCATCTTTGGCCTGACCGCCCCCGAGGTCGGGCAGCTCTGGGCATCCAACAGCTACTTTGCGTGGGATACCCTCAACGGCGACCGTGAGCGTCTGGGCCGCGTGATGGACGAGCTCAAGGACAACACCTTTGCGGGTCTTTCGGGCAACTTCGAGAGCATCTACAACGAGCTCATGAACAACAACGACCCCGACCTGGTCATGGCTGACTTCCGTAGCTACGTGGATGCATGGGAGAACCTCACGGGCAGCTACGGCGACCAGGAGGCCTGGAACCGCAAGGCCCTGCTCAACACCGCCTCGAGTGGCTGGTTCTCGTCCGACCGCACCATTCGCGAGTATCGCGACGAGATCTGGCACGCATAAAGCGCGCGAGCTCCCTTTGCCGCACGGCATTACTCGACGGGCGTGACAGTGCGCCGCGCCCGTCGCTAATGGGTTAGGAACATCGATGACAGAAGGAGAAATCGATGAGTAAGAAAGAATGCATCGCGATGCTCCTCGCAGGAGGACAGGGCAGCCGATTGGGGGCACTCACCCAAAAGATCGCCAAGCCGGCGGTTAGCTTTGGTGGCAAGTTCCGCATTATCGACTTTTCGCTGTCCAACTGCTCCAACTCGGGCATCGACACGGTGGGCGTTCTGACGCAGTACCGTCCCTACCTGCTGCATGCCTACGTGGGCTCCGGCGAGGCGTGGGATCTGGACAGCCGCGACGGCGGCGTTTCGATCCTGCCGCCGTACGAGACGCAGACCGGCGGCGCCTGGTATGCGGGCACGGCCGACGCCATTACGCAGAACCTCGACTACATCAAGGCCAACGACCCCAAGTACGTCCTGATTCTTTCGGGCGATCACCTGTATCGCATGGACTACCGCAAGATGCTCAAGACGCACATTGAGAACAACGCCGACCTCACGGTGAGCGTTATGCCCGTGCCGTGGGAGGAGGCCAGCCGCTTTGGCATCCTGACCACCGACCCCGAAGACGGCCGCATCACCAAGTTTACCGAGAAGCCCGAGAAGCCCGATTCGAACCTCGCGTCCATGGGCATCTACATCTTCTCGGCCGACGTGCTGATCGAGGCGCTCGAGGAGGACGCTCTGGACCAGCGCTCGAGCCACGACTTTGGCAAGGACATCATCCCCAAGCTGCTCGGTGAGAACAAGCGCCTGTACAGCTACGAGTTCCACGGCTTCTGGAAGGACGTCGGCACCATC
This sequence comes from uncultured Collinsella sp., assembly GCA_900547765.1. GTDB lineage: Bacteria > Actinomycetota > Coriobacteriia > Coriobacteriales > Coriobacteriaceae > Collinsella. The sequence continues at coordinate 25,540 of URIA01000019.1, forward strand.
GCCAGCTTCCATGAGACCTCGATGGACCTGCTGGGTAACAACCCCGAGTTCGATCTGTTCGACAAGAACTTCCCCATCATGTCCAACATCACCACGCGTCCGCCGCACTACATTGGCCCGGACGGCCGCCTAGACGACTGCCTGGTCTCCAATGGCTGCAAGATCTACGGCACCGCTCGCCACTCGATCCTTTCGACCGATGTCATTATCGAGGAGCGCGCCGTGGTCGAGGACTCCGTGCTGCTGCCGGGTGCGCACGTTAAGAGCGGCGCGCACATCTGCCGCGCTATTTTGGGCGAGAACTCCACGGTCGAAGAGGGCGTGAAGCTCGGCTCTGTCGATACCACCAAGGATACGGCCGTCGTTGGAAATGACGTCGTTATCGGGAAGGGGGAATGATCCGATGATCAATCGCAAGGCCATCGGTTATATCACCGCTAACTACTCTTCGTCCTACGGCAGTGTCCTGCTCAAGGACCGCCCCATCGCGTCCGTTCCGTTTTTGGGCCGCTACCGCCTGATCGACTTTCCGCTGTCCAACATGATGAATGCCGGCATCAAGACCGTTGGAGTCGTCATGCCGGGTAACTACCGCTCGCTGATCGACCACGTGGGCTCGGGCAAGGACTGGGGCCTGGACCGCAAGAAGGGCGGCCTGTTCATGGTCCCCGGCAACGCGTATGGCACCACCAAGGGCGGCATGCGCTTCCTGCTGCGCGACATCATCTCCAACAAGACACTGTTCCAGCGCTCGCAGAAGCCCTATGTTGTGATGATGGGCACCAACATCATCTTTAACATGGACCTCAACACCATCATCGAGGCGCACGAGAACTCTGGCGCCCAGATGACCGTGGTGTACTGCAAGGCCACGCGCAATGTTGATGACGAGACCAAGCTCGAGATTAACGAGAACGGCCGCCTGACAGGCGTGAGCGCCGGCGTCGTGTACGGCGACAACGCGTCCATGGACTGCTGCATCGTCAACCGCGAGACGCTGCTCGAGATCATCGACCACTACCAGGCCGCCGACTATCTGGACCTGCTCGAGGCACTCCAGGGCGACTTTGGCAACATCGACGTGTGCAGCTACGAGTACAAGGGCGAGGTCGTGGGCGTGTTTAGCGAGAAGTCGCTATATCGCCGCAGCATGGACCTGCTCGACCAGACCGTAGCCGACCAGCTCTTCGATCCCGAGCGCCCGATTCTGACCAAGGCCCACGACGTGCCGCCTTCGCGCTATGCGACCGGCAGCCACGCGTGCAACTCGATCATCTCGGCCGGCTGCATCATCAAGGGCACCGTGCGCAACTCGATCCTGTCGCGCGGCGTCGTGGTCGAGGAGGGCGCTTCGGTGACCAACTCGATCATCAACCAGAGCTGCATCATCAAGAGCGGCGCCCGCGTTGAGAACGCCATTCTGGACAAGAACAACGTGGTCCCCACCAACACCGAGCTTCGCGGCACGCCCGAGAACATCCTGGTGCTGGGCAAGGCTCCGTTAACTTCCGACACCACCATCGTACGTTAACGTTGGCACCGCAACATCGCTCGTAACATGTAGAATAGCCGCCCGGTTAGCGCCAGGCGGCTATTCTCGAATTGCAACATGGGAGACAATATGGCAGATTCCAGCAAAAAGATGCAGATCGTGTTTGCCTCGGCCGAGTGTGCACCGTTTGTAAAGACCGGTGGCCTGGGCGACGTGGCGGGCTCGCTGCCCGCGGCGCTTGTGCGCGCCGGCGCCGAAGTTATCGTAATGGTGCCTAAGTACGCCACCATCAAGGATGAGTACAAGGCGCAGATGGAGCACTTTGCCGATTTCTACGTGAGCCTGGGCTGGCGCAACGAATACTGCGGGCTCGAGAAGCTCGAGAGCGACGGCGTCACCTATATGTTCATCGACAACGAGCGCTACTTTGCGCGCGACTATCCGTACGGCTTCTTTGATGACGGCGAGCGCTTCGCGTTTTTTTCCAAGGCCATCACCGAGAGTCTGCAGCACCTGCCGGCCGGTTTTGAGTGTGACATCCTGCACTGCAATGACTGGCAGACGGCACTGGCGCCCGTGTTCTTGCGCGAGTTCTACCAGGGCCTGCCGCTGTACGACCGCGTCAAGACCGTATTCTCGATCCACAACGTGGCGTTCCAAGGCCAGTTTAGCGACACCGTGATGGAGGACATCCTGGGCGTGGCGCACATTCCGGCGGCCGCCTCGCAGCTGCGTTGCGACGCCTGCAGCATCAACTACATGCTGGGTGCCCTGCGCTATGCCGATGCCATCACCACGGTGAGCCCCACCTATGCCAACGAGATCCAGACGCCCGAGTTTGGCGAGGGCCTGGATGGCGTGCTGCGCGAGCGTTCGTACGCGCTGCAGGGCATTTTGAATGGCATCGACGTCGCAGGCTTTGACCCGGCGACCGACAAGCGCATTGCCGCCAACTACACCGTGGAGGACCGTTCTGGTAAGGCCGTGTGCAAGGCCAAGCTGCAGGAAGAGCTGGGGCTCGAGGTTCGCGACGACCGTCCGCTTATGGTCATGGTCACGCGTCTGACGCGCCAGAAGGGCTTGGATCTGGTCATGTACGCGCTCGATCGCATTTTGGCAGGCGGCGTGCAGGTGGCCGTGCTTGGCACTGGCGACCGCGACTACGAGGACGGACTGCGATACTTCCAGGACAAGTACCCCGGCACCATGGCCGCACGCATCGAGTTCGATCCTGCGCTGTCGCAGCGTATGTATGCCGCAGCCGACATGTTCCTGATGCCTTCGAAGTTTGAGCCCTGCGGCCTGTCGCAGATCATCGCCATGCGCTACGGTACCCTGCCCATCGTGCGCGAGACCGGTGGCCTGAAGGACACTGTGATCCCGTACAACGAGTTTACCGGCGAGGGTACGGGCTTCTCGTTTAGCAACTTTAACGGCGACGAGATGGGCGACGCGGTGTTCCGCGCGGCGCGTCTGTTCTGGGATAACCGCGAGGCGTGGGATCAGCTGGTCACGCAGGCCATGAGCCAGGACTTTAGCTGGACGCGCTCGGCCGATAAATATCTGGACCTGTACTTCTTTATGCACCCGGAGATTGAGAGGCCGGCGGCTGTTGTCGACGAGCCTGAGGCTGTGGCTGAGCCGGTGGCCGCTGAGCCGGAGCCGGAGCCCAAGGCCGAGGAGAAGCCGGTTGAGGCTGAGACCGCAAAGGCCGAGCCTGAGGTGAAGGCTGAAGTTGCTCCTGGGGCAGAGGCAGAGGCCGAGGTCAAGCCTGCTGCAAAGCCTGCGGCAAAGAAGACCGCGACTCGTAAGACGACGGCGAAGAAGGCCGCTGCGAGCAAGACCGCGACCGCGAGCAAGACCACCGCTGCCAGGACAACGACCGCGCGCAAGCGCACCACCGCCGCTGCCAAGAAAGCCGCCGAGGCCGTGGCTGCTCCCGAGGTAAAGGCCGCGGTCGCAGAGGCCAAGCCGGCCGCCAAGGCTCCGGCAAAGACCGCTGCCAAGAAGACGACCACGACCGCCAAGAAGGCAACGACCGCCAAGAAGACCACGGCAACGAAGTCGACGGCCGTCAAGGCTACTGCGACCAAGGCCGCTCCGAAGGCCGCCGCAAATGCTACTGCGACCAAGGCCGAGGAGGCAGCCGCCGAGCCCAAGGCCGAGGCAGCTGTCGAGGCCAAGCCGACCGCCAAGACCACCACGCGCAAGCGCACTGCAACGACGGCCAAAAAGACCACGACCAAGGCTGCTGCTCCTAAGGCGGAAGCTAAGGCTGAGGCCAAACCCGCAGTAAAGGCCAAGCCTGCGCCGAAGGCCGCCGAGGTCAAGCCCGCTGCCGCCAAAGAGGAGCCCAAGGCCGAGGTAAAGGCCAAGCCCGAGCCCACAATGGAGACCCCGGTCTCCCCCGCCGCCGCAACCGAGAAAAAGGCGCCGTCGAAGAAGACTTCCGTCCGCAAGGCAACGGCCACCCGCAAGCGCCGCTAATCCAGACGATCCATAACCTCATCAAACCCTAAGCAAGGGGCGCTCCAACCGGGCGCCCCTTCTCTGTAGGTAGTGGTAAAACGATTTTCTAGGACAACCGTTCGCCGATGGTAAACGGATGTTGTTTATACACCCTGTGTACTACAGATATACTTACATCTTAGGCGTAAAACCCATGGCCCGCAGGCCATGATTCTATTGAACTGGACCGTACTATGAGATTGATACACAACAGCCGTCTACCGCAGTTTCGCACTCCGTTTGGCGCTGTGACCACTGGAACTTCCGTTGCACTCTCGGTGATTTTGGAGGATGCCGATCCCAACCAGGCAACGCTTACGCTGCGCACCTGGGTCGATGAAGTCGGCGAGACCCTGATCCCAATGGAGCACGAAGGCGATGGCATTTTTACCGGCGAGCTCAAATGCACTGAACCGTGTCTTGTGTGGTACAGCTTTATATGCAAAATCGAGGGCCAGCCCGAGGTCCGCTTGGGCGCACCGCAGGGTCGCACCGGCGGAGAGGGCGTAACTTACGACTACGCCGAGGTTCCGTCCTTCCAGATTACCGTCTATAAGCACCGAGAAGTGCGTCCCGAGTGGTACGAGCGTGGCATGGTCTACCAGATCTTCCCCGATCGCTACGCCCGAGATGAAAACTGGCGCGAGCGCACGCTGGCCGAGGTCGAAAAACCACGCAACGGAATCCAGCGCCGCATGGTCGAGGACTGGAACGAGCCGCCCGTGTACGAGCGCGCCGAAGACGGCTCCATCAAAACCTGGGACTTCTACGGCGGGTCGCTCAAGGGCATCCAGGAAGACCTGCCTCGCATCGCCGAGCTGGGCTTTACGGCCATCTACCTCAACCCCATTTTTGAAGCCGCGAGCAACCACCGCTACGACACGGCCGACTACACCAAGATCGACCCGATCCTGGGCACCGAGCAGGACTTTACCGAGCTGTGCCAGGCGGCCGAGAAGCTGGGCATCTCCATCATTCTGGACGGCGTCTTCAACCACACGGGCGATGACTCGATCTATTTCAACCGCTACGGCAACTACCCCGGCGTGGGCGCGTGGCAGAGCGAGGATTCGCCATGGCGCGATGCGTTTTATTTCCACGAGGACGGCTCATACGACTGCTGGTGGGGCGTGGGCAATATGCCCGCCATCAATGAGAGCTCTGAGCTGGTACGCGAGCGGCTCCTGGGCAAGGACGGCGTGATCCGTAAATGGCTACGTGCCGGCGCTCATGGCTGGCGCCTAGACGTGGCCGACGAGCTTTCCGATGACTTCCTGGCCGAGATCAAAAAGGCCGTGCTCGCCGAGAAGCCTGATGCACTGTTGCTCGGCGAAGTCTGGGAAGACGCCTCCAACAAGATCAGCTACGGCCATCTGCGTCGCTACCTACAGGGCTCCGAGTTGGACTCTGCTATGGATTACCCCTTCCGCGACATGGTCATCGGCTTTTTGATGGGCTACAAGAACGCCTACGAGGCCGCTGAGGATATCGAGACCCTGCGCGAGAACTACCCGAGCGAGGCATTGTCCTGCGCGCTCAACCTGCTGTCGAGCCACGACCGCCCGCGTATCATCTCGGTGCTCGGCGGCGGCCCCGACGAGTCGCAGCTGCCCGAGTGCGAGCGCAGCAAATGGCGCCTGGACGAGAACTCGATGGGCCTGGCCAAGAGCCGTTTTTGGCTCGCCACGCTCATGCAGATGACCTTCCCCGGCGTGCCTTCGATCTACTACGGCGACGAATACGGCCTGGAGGGTCTAACCGATCCGGGCAACCGCCGCACCCTGCCGACCAAGGACCAACTGCACGACTTCGACACGCTGGCTATTGTCAAAAACGCCTCCGCCGTACGCCGCGCACTGCCGTTTATGATCGACGGCGAGATCAGGGCCTTCGCGCTCAACGACGAGGTGCTGGCATACAACCGCATGGGCAAGGATGGCGAGTCCGCGACGGTTATCATCAACCGTAGTCTGCGCAATTCGCACCGCGTGACGATTCCGGCGCTCGCCGAATGCGCGAGTGACGTGATCAGCGGTCACGAGTGCGAGATCCACAACGGCACGGTCACGCTCGATTTGTATCCGCTGGGCTCGTCGATCATCTATCATCATGCCGAGCAGCGCCTGCAGGAGCCGCTCGATCACGGCGCAGGCGTTGTGTGCCATATCACCTCGGTACCGACCGATGACGGCAAGCCCGGCACGATCGGCGCACCAACGCGTCGCTTTATCGACCATCTGTCCGCTATGGGCATGCGCTACTGGCAGGTCCTGCCCGTCAACCCGACGGATTTCTTCCGCTCCCCCTATGCCGGGCCCTCGGCTTTTGCTGGCAATATCGACCTGCTGCCCGAGAGTCACAAGGAGCTAGCCGCCGACTTTGAGACCTGGAAGGCCCGTGGCGGCGAGGATGCCGATCCGCTGTACATCGCGTTTAAACATCGCAATGCCGATTGGCTCGAGAAGTACTGCGTCTATATGGCCGTCAAAAAATACTTTGAGGGCGAATCGCGCCACGATTGGCCGGCAGATGTTGCGCGCTACAACGAGCATCTGATCGACGATAAGCGTTTCCACGACGAGGCCGAGCTTCAGGCGTACATGCAGTACCGCTTTGACCTGGCTTGGTGCGAGCTTATGAACTATGCGCACAAGAAGGGCATCGAGGTCATCGGCGATATTCCTATGTACGTGTCCGACGATTCGGCAGATGCGTGGAGCGAACCCGAGAACTTCTGGCTGTCCGATACCGGTAAGGCAATCGAGATCTCCGGTGCGCCGCCCGACAACTTTGCGCCCGAGGGCCAGGTGTGGGGCAACCCGACGTTCCGCTGGGACCACATGAAGCAGAACGGCTACCGCTGGTGGATGGATCGCCTACGTCGTGCGTTCTCGCTCTACGACCGCGTGCGCCTGGATCACTTCCTGGGCTTCCACAGCTACTTTAGCATTCCCGCAGGTAAGGCCTGCGCCGACGGGCGTTGGCTGGCAGGCCCGGGCAAGGACCTTTTCCAGACCGCCTATGACGAGTTGGGGCCGCTCAACTTTATTGCCGAGGACCTGGGCTACCTGACGCCCGGCGTTCGCGCCATGGCTTCGACCTGCGGCTTTCCCGGCATGGACGTGCTGGAGTTTAGCGACTACGACGTCCGCAACGGCGTGCACCCCACGCCGGGCAAGATCCTGTACACCTCGACGCACGATACGTCGACATTGGCCGGTTGGAGCACGCGTTCCTTTGCGGGCGGCGATGAGCCAAGCGGTGTTGGGGTGGCGGCCAAGCTGATGAGCGACGCGCTGGCAAGCGACGCTCCCCTGGTGATGATGCCGCTGCAGGATGTCCTGGGGCTGGGCGACGACGCGCGCATGAACGTACCGGGCGTGGCCACGGGCAACTGGACCTGGCAGGCTGACGAGGCCGACGTTGCGGCCGCTGAGGGCAAAACCGCACAGCTCCTGCGCAACACGCATAGATTCTGGGGCGAAGCGTGATAAAACGCCCGATATAGGGTACAGTTACAGACGTTTGAATTTTTGCGGGCAGAGCGATCTGCCCGCTTTGTGCTGAAAAGGAAGTATTATGGCGCGCTACGATTACAAGTGCTCGAGCTGCGGCAACGTGTTTGAGGTTGAGCATCCCATGTCCGAGACCCCCGAGGTCGTGTGCCCCAACTGCGGCGCTCCGGCCGCCAAGACGTTCTCGGCCAGCGGCATCAAGTTTGAGGGCAGCGGCTTCTACAACACCGACCAGCGCAGCGGTGGCTCAAGCACCAGCGCCACGAGTGGCTGCTGCGCCAACTGCCCGCACAGCCACTAGAAACCAATCAGCCCCGCGACCAACACCAATCGCGGGGCTATTTCTTTGCGCTATGGGTAGCTAATTATCAGGCCAGGTTTCCTTATGAATTGCGGTGAAATAAGGACAGTTTGGCAGGTAGAAGCCGCTATTCAATCCCTATTTCACCGCAACTTAGTAGCTACTTGTGGACCAGGCGGGCGCAAAAGTGGCCGTCGTAGGAGTCGGCGTTTACGGGGACGCTTTGGAAAAGTCCGCGGTCGTTTTGACGTACGGAGACGAGCTTCTTGGCTTGTTCGAACTCGGGTAACTGCAGAATCTGCGCCTCGGAGAGGGGTGCCAAGCTAAAACCTGCGCCCTCGGGAGAAGCCAAAAACGCATCCACGACTTGCGTGTTCTCTTCATCAAAGACCGAGCAGGTGGCATAGATAAGCTCGCCGCCGGCAGCCACGCGGGCAGCAGCCTCCTTGAGCATCGTAAGCTGCAGTTTGGGCAGCTCAACCGTCACATCTTTTTCGGTCAGGCGCCAAGGGATCTCGGGATGACGACGCATGGTGCCGGTGCCAGAGCACGGCGCATCGATAAAGACCGTGTCGAACTTAACCGGCTTGCCAAGCATGGCATCAAACGACGTCAGTACTTCATCAAGCTCGCAGGCATCACCCGAAACCGTACGAACGCCCTGAATACCGGCCTTATGCAGGCGAGCGAGATTCAGATCGCACTTGCGATCATGCAAATCGAGCGCCGTATGCTGACGCTCATAGCCCGCACGCTTGGCCTGGCACATCATCACATAGGTCTTGGTGCCACGACCGGCACCAATCTCAAGGCAGCTTCCAGGGCGCGTGGCAGCTGTGGCGATGAGCTGGGCGTTAAGATCCGAGGCCACGGCAGCAGCGCGCTCAAATACGCCCGACGAAACGGTAACCTGGGCATCAACCGGGGCATGACAGCCCGGGAAGACAGGCGCGACGAGCTGCGAGATATACGGATCGGGATTAGTCGCAAAGGCGTTCTCATGCAGAGCCAGCGGCGCGGGCGCCAGATTGCCGGCAAAGTTGAGCGCACCCTCTGGCGTGTCGAAGGATGCCATAATGCGAGCGCACAGCCAGCGCGGCAGACCCATCAGACGCGACAGACGAACCAATCGTCGCTCAGACTCATTCACATCGGACGCCGTAGCAAAGTCCTCAACGTTATCCGCAACCTTGTGCAGCACCGCGTTTGCCAGGCCCGCAGCAGACTTAGCACCACTGCGCACCAGCTCAACGCCCTGACTCACCGCAACGCGACCCGGCGTATGCAGATAGAGCATCTCAAAAGCCGAGATACGAAGTACCATGCGAACACACGGCGCAACCTTTTTAGGCTTATCAAGAAACTGATTGAGCAGTTCGTCCAAAATACCCTGCGTGGCGGCAACGCCAAGTGCCAAACGAACCGCAAAAGCGGAATCGCGCTGGTCAATAGCCTTGGCCGATGCGCGAGAGGACAGCACGTCGCGCGCATACATGCCGCGGCGATCGGCCTCCATCAGCACATCGAGCGCAAGCTTGCGCGCGGGAGACAGCTTGCTCATGACAATACACCCCAGATAAGATCGGCACCCTGCAAGCCAGCAGCCCAAGCAGAAGCAGTCATAGCACGCTTGCCATCAGGCTTAACCTCGAGCAGTTCAACCGAGCCATCAGAAAGGCCCAGGTAAACACGCTTGGCCTTAACGAGAACCTGACCCTCGCCGAGCGATACATCAGCCGCCGCAGCATCGAGCACACGCACGGTCTTGCCGGCAATCACGCAACGAGCAGGCGCGGTATCGGACGAAGCGAGCACATGACGCACGCAATCGAGCGCCGCCATTTGCGGATCCAAGCGCATCTCCTGCTTAGAAATCTTGGCAGCATGGGTAACAAGCGCCTCATCCTGTTCGATCCACACGGCGGTGCCATCGGCAAGAGAAGGAAGCGTATCGGCAAGCAGTTTGCCGCCGAGCTCAGCGAGCTCCATAGTCAGCGCCTCGGCATGCTTACCGGCAACCGAGGTCGAGGCCTGCGCACAATAGGCGCCGGTATCCACGCCATGCCCAATGCGCATAATAGAAACGCCAGCAATCTCATCACCAGCAAGAATGGCACGCTGAATAGGAGCAGCCCCACGCCAACGAGGCAGCAAGGACGCATGAACATTCACAATACCAAACGGCGCTATATGCAGCACCTCATCAGGCAAAATACAGCCATAAGCAGCCACACAGAAAATATCAGCCTGGGCAGCCTGGAGCACCTCAACAACCTCAGGCGTCATACGATTGGCCTCAACAACCGGCAACCCCAACTCAAGCGCCTTAGCCTTAACAGGAGAAGGCTCAAGCTTCTTACCACGCCCACGAACAGCATCAGGACGAGTAACAACAAGTGCAATCTCGTTCCCAGCCTCAACAAGCGAAGTCAGCGAAGGCACAGCAAAATCAGGCGTACCCATAAACACAATACGCATAAAGAACGTCTCCCCTCAACCAAAGCCGAGACGGCTACAAACAACAGCGGAAAGCCAAGTACCCAGCCCATCCGCAAGAACAATTCAACATGAACAAATATACCCAAAACCAAAGAAAGAGCCGCAATAAAAGCAGCTCTCTCTCAACAAAGACTATCAGCGAAGACGCCCATCCCTGGCCCGACGGCACCCGGGCGAGTCAAGCAGCGTCAACGTAGTCCCCGGGGCGCCCGCCTATATCGTCCCGCG
>URIA01000020.1 GCA_900547765.1 uncultured Collinsella sp.
GGGCGGTCCAAAAAGAGCGAGAGCGGCTATCGAAAAAGCCTACTCCTCAATCGCCAGGGCGCGACCGGTCATCTCGGCACTGGGCTCGAGACCAGCCATGGTCAGCATGGTCGGAGCGATATCGGACAGGCGACCGTCCTCGATGCCAACGAGCTTGGCACGGTCGCTCACGATGATGAACGGCACGCGGTTCGTGGTGTGAGCGGTAAACGGCTTCTTTTCGCCGTCGACCTCGTCAAACATGTGGTCGGCATTGCCGTGGTCAGCCGTGATGAGGGCAAAGCCGCCCTTGGCCTGAATTGCAGGGATGACCTGGGACAAAGCGTGATCGACAGCCTCGACGGCCTTCACGGCAGCATCGAAGACGCCCGTATGGCCAACCATATCGCAGTTGGCGAAGTTCACGATATAGAAATCAGCGCGATCCTCGTTGATGGCCTCGACGAGCTTCTCCGTAACTTCGGGAGCGCTCATCTCGGGCTTGAGATCATACGTGGCGACCTTGGGCGAAGCGACGAGCACGCGCTCCTCGCCCTCCTTGGGCTCCTCGATGCCGCCGTTCAGGAAGAACGTCACATGAGCGTACTTCTCGGTCTCGGCGGTGTGCAGCTGCTTCAGGCCATTGGCGGCGATAACGTCGGCCAGGACGTTCTCGGGGAACGTCTTGGGGAAGGCGACCTCGACGTCAAACGTCGGGTCGTACTCGGTCATCGTCACAAAGTGCGAAAGCTTGATCTGCTCGCGCTCAAAGCCATCGAACTCCTTGTCCGTGAACACGCGGGTCATCTGACGGGCGCGGTCGGGACGGAAGTTGAAGAAGATGGCCGCGTCGCCCTCGTGGATGCCCTCGTTGTGGGCAGCGAAGGGCTCGACGAACTCGTCGCCGCGCGGATCCTTCTCGTAGTAGGCCTTGATACCGGCAACAGGGTCGGTATCGGCATCGGATGCGTTGACCATGACGTCGTAGGCGCGCTGGATGCGCTCCCAACGGTTGTCGCGGTCCATGGCCCAATAACGGCCCGAGACGGTGGCAACGCGAGCGTCGCAACCGGTCTCCTCGGAGATCTTGGCCAGGAAGGCGCAGAACTCACTCATGTAACCGGCACCGGACTGCGGGTCGACGTCGCGGCCGTCCATAAAGGCGTGGACGCGAACGGTCTTGACACCGTGCTCGGCAGCCATCTTAACCAGAGCCTCGACGTGGTTCATGTGAGAATGAACACCGCCAGGGCTCATAAGACCCATGAGGTGGAGAGTCTTGCCCTCGGCCTTTACATCGTCCATAGCCTTGACGAAGACCTCGTTCTTGGCGATGGAGCCGTCCTTGATGGCGTTGTTGATGCGCGAAAGCTCCTGGAACACGATGCGGCCGGCACCGATGTTGAGGTGACCCACCTCAGAGTTACCCATCTGGCCATCGGGAAGACCCACGTCCTCGCCCGAAGCACCGAGCGTGGTGTGAGGATACTTCTCGTACAGGCTATCAAGGAAGGGCGTCTTGGCAGCGGCGACGGCGTTCTCACCATCGGCCGGGGCCAGGCCGCAGCCGTCCATGATGATCAGGAGTGCGGGAAGATGACGCTGTGCCATATGTCCTACTCGCCTGCCTTGACGACCATAGAGGCAAAATCGGCAGCCTTGAGCGAAGCGCCGCCCACGAGGGCGCCGTCAACGTCGGGCTTGGCGACGAGCTCGGCGATGTTGCCGGGCTTGGCGGAACCGCCGTAGAGAACGCGGATGCCGTTGGCGAGCTCCTCGCCGAACATCTCCTTGAGGGTCTCACGGATAGCGCCGCAGACCTCCTGAGCGTCCTCGGCGGTAGCGGTCTTGCCGGTGCCGATGGCCCAGATGGGCTCGTAGGCGACGACGACCTGCTTGGGGTAGGTGATCTCAAGACCAGCAAGGCCAGCCTTGACCTGGTTCACGACGTGCTCGACATAGGTGCCGGCCTCGCGGACCTCGAGGGACTCGCCGCAGCAGAAGACGGGAACAAGACCGGCGGCGACGAGAGCCTTGGCCTTCTTGTTCTGATCCTCGTCGGTCTCGTGGAAGTAGTCGCGACGCTCGGAGTGACCGATGATGCAGTAGGTGCAGCCAGCGGACTTGAGCATGTCGCAAGAGGACTCACCGGTGAAGGCACCCTTGGCCTCCCAGTACACGTTCTGTGCACCGAGGGCGATGGGGGCAGCCTGAATGCGGTCATGAACCGTGGTGATGTCAATGGTCGGAGGGCAGACGAGCACCTCGACGCCAGCCGGAACCTCGGGCAGAGCCTGGGCCAGCTCGTCGGCGAGCTTGGCGGCCTCGGCGACGTCGTTGTTCATCTTCCAGTTACCAGCGATAAGAAGGGTGCGATTAGGCATCGAGAAGCGCCTCCACTCCGGGCAGGGCCTTACCCTCGACGAGCTCCATGGAAGCGCCACCGCCGGTGGAGATCCAGCTCATCTTGTCGGCCAGGTTGAACTTGTTGACAGCTGCGACGGAATCGCCACCACCGATGATCGAGGTGCAATCAGCCTCAGCAACAGCCTCGGCGATAGCCTGGGTGCCATGAGCGAAGTTGTCGAACTCGAAGACGCCCATGGGGCCGTTCCAGAACACGGTCTTGGCACCCTTGACGGCCTCGGCGTAAAGCTCCTCGGTCTTGGGGCCGATGTCCATACCCTCACGATCGTCGGGGATAGCGTCGGAAGCGACAACCTCGGGGACAGCGTCCTCGCCAAAGTGATCGGCAACGCGGTTGTCGATGGGGAGCAGGATCTTGACGCCCTTCTCCTCGGCCTTCTTGAGCATCTCACCGGCGCGCTCGACCCAGTCCTCTTCCTTGAGGGACTGACCGACGGTCAGGCCCTGAGCCAGGAAGAAGGTGTAGGCCATACCGCCACCGATGATCAGGGTGTCAGCGGAGTCGATGAGGTGATCGAGAACGCCGATCTTGGAGGAAACCTTGGAACCGCCGACGATAGCGACGAAGGGACGCTCGGGCTCGGCGAAGATGCCAGTCAGCGTGTCGACCTCCTTCTCAAGCAGGAAGCCGGCGACGGCAGGCAGGTAATCGGCGGGGCCCACAACGGAACCCTGGGCGCGGTGAGCGGTGCCGAAGGCGTCGAGGACGAAAACGTCGCCATAGGAAGCGAGGATCTTGGCGATCTCGGGATCGTTCTTCTTCTCACGCTTGTCGAAACGGACGTTCTCGAGAACGAGGACCTTACCCGGCTCGACAGCGGCGACAGCCTCAGCAGCCTTCTCGCCATACGTGTCGGCAACAAAAGCAACGTCAAGGCCAGAGAGCTCAGCGAGCTTCTTGGCGACAGGCTCGAGGGAGAGCTCGGGCTGGAAGCCAGTGCCCTCGGGACGACCGAGGTGGCTCATGAGGATGACGCGGGCGTTGTGCTCAACGAGATAGTTGATAGTGGGCAGGGCTGCCTTGATGCGGGTGGTGTCGCCAACGACGCCATCCTTGATAGGCACGTTGAAGTCAACGCGGACGAGAACGCGCTTGCCGTCGACATCGATGTCGCGGACGGTCTTCTTGGTAAAGGCCATGTTTGCTTCTACCTTTCGTACGTGTCTGCCTCCCATTACGGCAGACGATTTCTTATAAAAAGGGCGCGACCTTAGGGTGTAAGCCCTATAAGGCCGCGCCCTTTTTTAGACGCTCAACGAGCTATTCGCTAAAAGCTAAATTAAGCAACGAACTTCTCGAAGTACTTGATGGTGCGGACCATCTGAGAGGTGTAGGAGTTCTCGTTGTCGTACCAAGAGGTGACCTGAACGAGGGTCTGGCCGTTGCCGAGGTCAGAGCACATGGTCTGAGTGGCGTCGAAGATGGAGCCATGGGTCTCGCCGATGATGTCGGTGGAGACGATGTCGTCCTCGTTGTAACCGAAGGTCTCGGAGATGGTGGCAGCGTAAGCCTTCATAGCGGCGTTGACCTCGTCGACGGTGACCTTCTTGTCAACGACAGCGTAGAGGTTGGTGATGGAACCGGTCGGCGTCGGGACGCGCTGGGCGGCACCGATGAGCTTGCCGTTGAGCTCGGGGAGAACCAGGCCGATAGCCTTGGCAGCACCGGTGGTGTTGGGGACGATGTTAACGGCGCAGGCGCGGCTACGACGCTTGTTGCCCTTGCGCTGCGGGCCGTCGAGCGGCATCTGGTCGCCAGTCCAGGCGTGAATGGTGGTCATGATGCCGGACACGATGGGAGCGAAGTCGTTCAGACCCTTGGCCATCGGGGCGAGGCAGTTGGTGGTGCAGGAAGCAGCGGAGATGATGTTGTCCTCAGCGGTCAGCGTCTCATGGTTGACGTTGTACACGATGGTGGGCAGATCGCTGCCGGCCGGAGCGGAGATGACGACCTTCTTGGCGCCAGCGTTGATGTGGGCCTGAGCCTTAGCCTTGCTGGTGTAGAAGCCGGTGCACTCGAGAACGACGTCGACGTCGAGGTCGCCCCAAGGCAGGTTGTTGGCGTCGGCCTCCTTGTAGATCTTGATCTCCTTGCCGTCAACGGTGATGGAATCCTCGCCAGCAACGACCTCGTGATCGCGAGCATAGTTGCCCTGCGTGGAGTCGTACTTCAGCAGGTAAGCGAGCATATCGGGAGAGGTGAGGTCGTTGATAGCGACGATCTCGGAGCCCTCATGACCGAACATCTGACGGAAGGCCAGACGACCGATGCGACCGAAGCCGTTAATAGCAACCTTTACTGCCATTGTGTCTCCTTTCGTAAGGCCCCCGCAAGCTACAGCGCCCGCCGTTGAGGCCCACAAACTAACCACTCGCCTAATATACCTTTTTTTTGACTTGAATTTCACGAGAATGCTCGAAATTGAAAATCAAATTTGCGTTAAAACGCTTTAAAGCATAAAACAGCAGTTCAACCGCCATAAAAGCTATTTCGTTAACCTACCTGCTTCCTTCAATGAGCTTTTCAAGGCGCAAAACACGGTGATACAAGGCCGACTTCGACAAAGGAGGGTCAGCCATTTCCCCCAAATCTCGCAGCGAGAGATCGGGGTAGCGCTCGCGTAAGTCACAAAAGACTGCCAGGGCGTCCGGCAGCGTTTCGCGCAAACCGCGCCGATCAAGCTCATCAATGAGCGCAAGCTGATGTTGGGCGGCACCGGCACTCCTGGTCTGGTTGGCAAGCTCTGCGTTCACGCGACGATTCACGTCGTTCTTCACCAGCTTAACCGCACGGGCCTCTTCAATCTCGGCAACGCTGCGCTTGGCGCCAATCAGCTGTAGCAGACGTTTAATCTCCTCGGCACTCTTGATGTACACGGCATACGAGCCGCGACGCGCATTGACGCGGGCGTGAACTCCAATCTGCTCCAGAAGATCGCAAAGTCCCTTTGCATACTCCTCGCCCTGAACCGCGATCTCCAAATGAAAATCGCCACGCGGGTCGGCAACAAATCCTCCGGCAATCAGCGCACCGCGAATATAGGCGAGTCTGCAGCAAGGACGGGCGACGATGTGGCGCGGCACACCTGCGACGAGCCCTCCCCTACGGTCGAGAATGCCCAACAGCACCAGAGCCTTATCCAAGTCGGGCTGATCGGGCAAGGTGATGAGATAGTTTCGCACCTTGTGCAGGACCGACTTACGAACCGTGAATTCGGTCTTGAGCTTAAGGATGCGATGCGTCAGCGCAATCATCGTGCGCGCCACAGCACCCGTCTCGGTCGCGACCGTCAAGCGGTACCGTCCCGAGCCCGCCAACGAAAGCGTGCCGCTCACACGCGTTAGCGCAGCAAGCGTCGACAAGTCGCAGTATTCACATTCGGGTTCGCAGCGCGCAAGCTCGTCGCGCACCTCAGCGGTAAACGACATGCAGACCTATGCCTTCGTGTTGGCACGCGACAGGTCGCGGTGGGAGATGCTCACATGATACTGAGCACCCTCCAGGTAGCGAGCCGTGGCCTCGGCAATGGCGACGCTACGGTGCTGCCCGCCCGTGCAGCCGATGGCAATGGAAAGCTGCGGCTTACCCTCTGCGATATAACCTGGCATGACCGTATCGAGCAGCTGGGTCCAGGCCTTCCAGAACTCCTGGGTCTTGGGGTGGTCCAAGACAAAATCGGAGACCTTCTTATCGAGGCCGGTCATGGTACGCATCTCGGGATCGTAAAAAGGATTGGGTAAGAAGCGAACATCAATCATGATGTCCGCCTCGACGGGCATGCCATGCTTAAAACCAAACGAGAACACGTGGACATCCATAAGTTGCTGGTCGGACAGCTCGGAAAAAGCCATGCGCAGCTTGTTGCGCAAAGCAGAAGTGCGCAAGCGACTCGTGTCGATAATCATATCGGCTCGATCGCGAACGCCCTGCAGCTGCAGACGTTCACGCTGAATAGCGTCGGCTGTGGTCTCCCCCGGCTTTGCAATGGGATGGCGGCGACGGTTTTCGCTATACCGGCGAATCAGCACCTCGTCAGACGCCTCGAGAAACACGATGTCACAGCTCATCTCACGCTCTTCCAGTGCGGCAACAGCATCGAGCAGTTCATCGAACAAGCCCTGGCTACGAAGATCGCAGGTGACGGCAAGGTGCCTGCCCACGCCCGTATTGATGCCAACGAGCTCTGCAAGCTGGGCAATCAGGCGCGGGGGCAGGTTATCGATACAAAAATAGCCCATGTCCTCAAACACATGCATGGCTTGCGTTCGGCCCGAGCCGGACATTCCGGTGATGATAACGATATCGGGGATACGCTCCGAGCGCTCCGCCGCATCCATGGCATCTCCCTTTTGCATGTGTGCCTCCTAAAATAAGCGCGAGACCCGGCCAGCGGATCCCGCGCGATCAATTGCCTTTATTGAGTATACCGCCCCAAGCGGATACGAGGCCCGTCTTACGCCTCAAGCGCAGCCTTGAACCAACTTGTAATACTCGTGGGGTGCGTAATAGCGGTGCCGACGACAACGGCCCACGCGCCGGCGTCGATTGCAGCGCGAGCCTCTTCGGGCGTATGTACGCGACCCTCGCAAATGATGGGAAGGCCGGGGAATTCCTCGGTCGCCTGACGCAGGAGCGGCAGGTCGGGGCCATCGGCCATAGTGCAGTCGATGGCTGCGACACCGTGAGAGAGCGTGGTGGACACCAGATCGAAGCCCATATCGACCGCGCGACGAATATCCTCGATAGTGGCGCAGTCCGCCATCAGAAGTACGCCCTCCTCGTGCAGCGGACGGAAAGTGTCCTCGAGCGACTTGCCATCGGGGCGCGGACGATCGGTGGCGTCAATCGCCACGATGTCGGCACCGGCAGCAACGCAGGCGCGAGCGTGACGCAGCGTCGGCGTGATGTAAACGCCCTCGTGTCCATCCTTCCACAGACCGATAACAGGAACCTCACAGCGACCCTTAATGGCGGCAATGTCGGCAAGACCTTGGCAGCGAATGGCGGCGGCGCCGCCGAGTTCGCAAGCACGAGACATTTGAGCCATAGTCTCGGGCGTACGAAGCGGCTCGCCCATATACGCCTGAACGCTCACGACGAGCTTACCCTTCAGGGATTGAATCAAAGGATCGACGGTCATAAAGCTGCAACCTTTCTCAGAACAGCCTCCCGAGGCATGTTGTCTCGGGAGGCTCCTACAGCAAATACGTTTACTTTAACGAAGCAAGAAGATGCTCAGCGGCACCGATAAGCGGCGCATCGCCCTCCAGAGAGCCGATGAGAATCGGCGTGTCCTGAAGCGGGTCGAGCGCCTGGCTGGCATAGCCCTCGTGCACCGAATCCTTCCACGTCTGTGAACGCCAATCGGGACCTTGGTGAATCACGCCGCCCGAAAGCACGATGACCTCAGGGTCCAGGATGTTAGCAAGCGAGCCCAAGCTGGCACCCAGCGCAAAGCCAGCGTCATAGATGACCTCGGTCGCCTTTGCGTCGCCTGCGCGGCACAGGTCGTTCACGTCGCGACCGACCGAAGGACGGCTGGGGTCGACGCGGCCAAAGCGCTCATCGTACATGCGCCCGATCGAAGTTCCGGAAGCAACCGACTCAAGATGGCCGGAACGCCCGCAGGCGCAGGGAATGCCAGCGGCAGCCGAGCACTCGATGTGGCCCATATGGCCGGCAGCACCATGGAAGCCCTGCATCACGCGGCCGTTCTCGACATATGCGCCGCCGATACCCGTTCCGATGCCCAGGCACAAGACGGAGAACTTGCCCTTGCCGACGCCCCAGTGGGCCTCGCCCAGAGCATGAGCCTGCACGTCGCCCACAACGGCAACGGGAAGACCAAGGTCCTCGCGCAGACGCGGCCCCAACTGAACGCCGGACCAGCCGGGCATGATCTCATTGGCATACGCGATGGCGCCCGTCTTGGGATCGACGACGCCTGCGGCACCAATACCGACACCGAGGACCTCGACATCGGGATTCGCCTCGAGAGCGGCCTTGATGGACGCCTCGATACGCTGGAAGACGGACTCGCCGCCCTCTTGGGCCTCGGTGGGAACCTCAGCCTCAAATACGGGATGGGGCACACTACCGTCAGCCGGATACTCCATAATGGCAGTCGCAATTTTGGTGCCGCCGATATCGACGGAGCAAACGTACTTGTTCTCCATGTCGCTCTCCTTAGGAGATAAAAACAACTACAGGAAATGCGCCGTCAGGCTAGCCGTCACAGCGCGGTAAAGGTTTTCCAGGTGCCCGAGATCGCCGAGAAACCGTGTGGCCATCGACCTAATGGGTCATGGTCACACGGTTGAACGGCGAGGTCGGGTGCCTGGGAAAGCTTTAAAGGAGACCGTTGTCCTGGAGGACCTTGCGAATCGCCTCGACGTTCTCGCCGGTCATGGCCTTCACCGGGCGCGGCATGGTCGGGCTGTCGAAGATACCCATGAGATTCATAGCGGTCTTGAAGGCGCCGACGCCACCGGCATAGCCCTGAACGCCCGAGGTGACATCCCAGATGTGCGAAATCTCATTGAGGCGATCCTGCTCGGCCTTGACGGTAGCCCAGTCACCAGCCTGAGCGGCCTTCCACTGACGCACGTAGCCCTCGGGCTCAACGTTAGCGAGACCCGGGACGGAACCGTCGGCGCCACCGAGGTAAGCGCCGTCGACAACGACCTCGTGACCGGTGAGGATGCTCATCGGATGGCCGTTCTTCTCGTTCTCCTGAACGAGATAGCGGAACGAGATGTCATCGCCCGAGGAATCCTTGACGCCAGCCAGGACGCCCTCGGCGCCGAGCTTGGCAAGGAGCTTCCAGGGGAGCTTGGTGTGGACGCACACGGGGATGTCATAGGCAAAGATGGGCAGGTCGAGCTCCTCGTGCAGGATGCGGAAGTGCTCCTCGACCTCGGTCATGCCCTGCAGGGCATAGAACGGGCAGGTGGCGACGAGGGCATCGGCGCCCAGCTCCTGGGCAACCTTGCCGTGCTCGATCATGCGCTCGGTCTCGGTATCGATGATGCCGACCAGAACAGGCACGCGGTGATCGACGATGCGCACGGCCTCGGCGATAATCTGGCGACGGCGCTCGTCGGTGGAGAAGACGACCTCACCCGAAGAGCCCAAGAAGAACAGGCCATCGACGCCGGCGTCGATCATGCGGTTGATGCTGCGCTCAAAGGAGGCAACGTCGAGCTGGTGGTCTTCGGTATCGGGAACAACGACGGGAGGAATAACGCCGGTGAATTTCTGAGTTGCCACAAGAATCTCCTTAGTTGTCTGGCGGACGGCCCTATGCCATCCACTCTTGTTGGCAGTGTCCAGGCCGCCTAGGCCAAAGAACACGGGTAGAACGTTTGGTTAAAGAAGTCGACGACTTCGTTTTCGAACGCATTGATGCGCTCATGAGCGTATTTGGCATAGATGATATGCCTTCGGTCACACTCAAGGCCGTTGAATACAGCAAACTGACCCTTGGGATCGCTCACGGTATCCATAAGCGATGTGCCCATGAGCACCGATCCGCGCACCCGAGACGACAGCGCCTCGAGACCGCCGGGAATTGGATTGGCGACCGCCGTGCAGACAAGAGCCTGCTCGTCCAGAGCAGACACCGCCAGCGCGACACCGCCGCCAAGACCCTCACCCCATGCAAAAATGCGGTCGGGATCCATGCCATCAAGATTGCGCGCGACCTTCGCCAACGCGCAGCCCCAACGGACGCGCTCGACAAAAGCAGGCGAGGTAATCCCCTGCTGCAGATCGCTAGATCCAATCATTTCATCGTCCAGCGCAAGCACGGCATATCCCATGGCGGCAAACCTCGTCATGTGATGCCATCCCCGCACGGGTCGGTCGATGTCATGGAACATCAGGCATAGTGGCACAAGCTCGGATGCCCGGGCACGACCATAAGGCTCGATCAAACGACCGTGGACGACATCCCCACCGAGTTCAAAGGAAACCTCGGAGTAGCGCGCGAACGGATTGGCAAAATCAATCGCCGTAACAGTCAGCCCGCAAACGTGCGGGTTCAAAGCGGCTGTCTCTAACTCGGAAACATCCGCAGAAGTATCGCCGCGCCAACCCCGGAAATCAGATAGCCTTGACGAAACCGTCCCAGCAATTCCCGCAAGCTCGGGGACAATCAGCTCATTGACATTGCTCTCGCACTTAGACATGAGCCTCCCCTCCCTTGCAGAAAAACGGAATGATCAGATCGTCAAAATCCTGAATCTCCTCGTGGCCAAAGCCTTCAAAGAACTCATGACGCTTTTCACAGGTCAGGTTGTTGTAGACCGCAAACTGCGTCGCCGGTGGACAGACGATATCGGCCGTGCCCGTGCCAAACAGCACGGGGCATTTGACCATAGGGGCAAAGTTCTTGGAATCGAAGTACGCCAGCTTGGCATAGGCTTCGTCAATACAAGTCGAGTCCTCGTCAAACCAGCGAGACCAATAGCGCAGGCCCTCGTAGGCAATGTTGTCGGCATCCAAATCCCAGACCAGGCGGAAATCTGACAGGAAGGGATAGAGGATGGCGGCGCGATTGATAAGCTCGCTGTTAAGCGCACAGGTCGCAATACCCAAACCGCCGCCCTGCGACGCGCCGTTCACAAACACACGGGCAAGATCGATGCCCTCGAGCTCGCGAACGATGCGGCACAGGATGCGAATATCTTGGTGCAAGCGGACATAGTAGAGATTGGCCGGATCGCCGTCGATACCGGCGACGATATGGCCCGCGACCGTCGTACCCTCAAATCCACCAATATCCTCGGAGGGACCGCCCTGACCAGGACAGTCAAGCGCGATGAGCGCCATGCCCATGCCCGCAAACGACGCCTGCTCAAACCAGCTGCGGCTTGCACCCGGATACCCATGGAACTGAAGTACCAATGGCACGGGCTCGTCCGAGACGGGTTTAAGGTACTTGGCATGCAGGCGCGCGCCACACATGCCGGTATACCAGAGGTCGAAAAGCTGGCAGGTCACGGCATCGGTGACCGATGCCGTCTCGATCGCATAGTCAAGCCCGACGGCGTCGGCCTCGGCCATGCGGTCCTTCCAAAAGAGATCGAAATCTGATGGACGGGGCATGGCGCCTCGATATTCACCAAATTGATGTTGCAGCTCCTGAGCACTTGGCATGGCTCGTGAACCCAACCTTTCGAAATCGCAACGGAGGTGCGCCCGGCAAGGGAACCGGGCGCACGGGAGGGAAAGCGAGACTACTCGCCGAGCTTGGGATGCAGCAGCGACGGCGCAGCGCCGAGCAGCATCTTGGTGTAGGGGTCCCGGGGGTGCTGGAAGACCTGCTTGGCCTCGCCCTGCTCGACGATCTTGCCGCCATTCATAACGATGATGTCATCAGAGATATAGCGGACCGTCTGGATGTCATGGCTGATGAACACCATGGCCAGGCCGAGCTCCTTCTTAAGGTCGGTCAACAGGTTCAGAATCTGCGCGCGGACCGAAACGTCCAGAGCCGAGGTGGGCTCGTCGGCGATGATGGCATCGGGGTTCAGCGACAGGGCACGGGCAATTGCGACGCGCTGGCGCTGGCCGCCCGAAAGCTGGCCGGGAAGAACCTCAGCGGCAGAGCTGGGCAGACCGGTGAGCTCCAAGAGCTCCTTGACGCGCTTCTCCTGCTCGGCCTCGGTACCCAGGTTGTGGACGCGCATGGGGTCGAGCAGTTGCTCGCGAACGACCATGCGGGGGTTGAGCGCCGTGGCCGGGTTCTGGAACACGACCGAGATAACGCGACCCATGTGGCGACGGTCCTCGGCGGTACGTTTGGTAACGTCCTTGCCCTTAAAGTAGACCTTGCCGCTCGTGGGGGCCTGCAGGCCGCACATGACGTTGGCGGTGGTGGACTTACCGCAACCGGACTCGCCGACGATGCCGATCGTCTGACCGGGCATGAGCTTAATCGTTACACCCTGGACGGCGTGAACCAGGTTAGGGTGGAGAATCGAACCGGTACGGGTCCTAAAGGTGACGTGGACGTCATCAAGGAAGATGATCGGCTCGACGCCGTTGACTGCGGTCTCGCTCATCTACATCACCTCCGCGTGAGGGGTCAAACCATTTGCCTTGAGCACCTCGTCGGGGAGCTCGGAATAGAAGTGCTCGGTGCCGGGAACGCGCTTGAAGACCGGACGGGTGTCCAGGCCAATACGCGGATGGCTCGAGCGGGGCGCGAAGCGATCGCCCTTGGGGAAATCGCGCGGGCTCGGAACGGCGCCGGGCACCTGGTGCAGGCGGCCCGAACCGCTCTCGATGGACAGAACGGAACCCAGAAGACCGCGGGTGTACTCGTGAATCGGGTTGGTGAGCAGCTCCTTGGTGGGTGCCTGCTCGATAACCTGACCGGCGTACATAACCGTGATGTTATGGGCGACCTCGGCGACCAGCGCCAGGTCGTGCGAGACGAAGATCATGGCAAAGCCGAGCTTGGCCTGAAGGTCGTTGAGCAGCTTGATGACCTGCTTCTGGACGGTAACGTCCAGAGCGGTCGTGGGCTCGTCGCAGATGACCAGCTTGGGGTCGCGGGTAAGGGCCATAGCGATCAGGACACGCTGACGCTGGCCACCGGAAAGCTCATGCGGGTAGCTCTCGAGCGTACGCTTGGGGTCGAGGCCCACGAGCTCCAGGAGTTCCTCGGCGCTGCGGGTGCCGCCGCGCTTGGTGAGCTGCTTCATCTGGGCAGAGATGAGCATGGAGGGGTTGAGCGAGGACAGGGCGTCCTGATAGACCATAGCGATATCGGTACCGCGCAGGCCGAACCACTCCTTCTTGCTCATCTTGAGCAGGTCGCGGCCCTCCCAGAGGACCTCGCCGGAAAGGTGCTCGTCATCGTCGGTCAGGCCCATGATGGCCAGCGTGGTGATGGACTTACCGCAACCGGACTCGCCCACCAGGCCCATGGTCTGACCAGGACGGACGTCAAAGTTGACATGGTCGACGACGTTGATATCGCCGTGATGCTCAAACTGAATGCAGAAGTCACGGACCGAGAGAATCGGTTCGACAGACTCGTCGGGCACATGGCGATCGTCACGCTTGAGCTCGACATCGCGCAGGGCGCCAAGGCGAGCGGAGAGGGACTGGGCCTGCTCCTTGTAGGCGCGAACGGGGTCGGAGACCAGCAGGTCGGCCTCGCGACGCTTGGAGGAATCGGTCGGATCCAGGGCGGCGGAGGGAGCAGCGGCCATGGCGTCGGTAATGCCCTCGGAGAGGATGTTGAGCGCCAGGCAGGTGATCATGATGGCCAGGCCCGGGAACAGCGCCTGCCACCAACGGCCGGCGAGCACGCCGCCGCGGGCGTCGGCGAGGATGTTGCCCCAGGTAGCGGTGGGCTCCTGGATACCAGCGCCGATGAAGGTCAGCGAGGCCTCGAAGATGATGGCGTCGGCGACCAGGGTAACGGTGAAGACCATGATCGGGGCGATGCAGTTACGCAGAACATGCTTGATCAAAATCCACGGAGCCTTGGCGCCGGAAACGATGACCGCGCGGACATAGTCCTCGCCGTACTCGGACACGATGTTGGCGCGCACGATACGGGCAATCTGCGGAGTGTACATAAAGCCGATGGCGAAGATGATCGACGGCACGGAGTTGCCCAGGATGGAGACGAAGACGGCCGCGAGGGCGATGCCCGGGATGGACATGATGATGTCCAAGATACGCATGATCGTCTCGGAGACGGCCTTGCGCGAAACCGCTGCAAGGGCGCCCACGACCGAGCCGCAGACCAGAGCCATGGCGGTGGCGCCAAAGCCGATAATCAGCGAGTAACGACCACCGTAGAGCATACGCGACAGAATGTCGCGACCCTTATCGTCGGTACCGAAGATAAATCCGTTGCCGGGAGCCTGGCGAGCCGTAAAGATCTCGACCGGGCTATAGGGGGCAAGAAGGGGCGCCAGAATCGCAGTCAGGGCGACCAGCACCAGCACGACGGCGGCAATCTTAGAAGACAGCGTCATCTTCTTCCAGCCACCGAGCTTGAGCCCCTTGGAGGCAGCCTTCTCGAGCTGCTCGGTTTGCTTCTCTCGAATCTTTACCATAATCTACACCGTCCTGATGCGCGGGTTGATGAGCAGGTAGAGCATGTCAACCACGATGTTGATGATGATGAAGGCAAGAGCAACGACGATGACGACGCCCTGAACCAGGTTCGCCTCGTTGCCCTGAACGCCCTGCAGAATCGCGGTGCCCATGCCGGGGAGGTTGAAGATAACCTCGATGACGACGGCGCCGCCCATGAGGTAACCGATCTTAAGACCGAGGGTGGTGACCGGGGTGATCAGCGCATTGCGAAGAACGTTGATGCCGACGACGACCTTCTCGGGAACGCCGGCGCCGCGAGCCATACGGACATAATCCTTGTCGAGCTCCTCGACCATGGCGGTACGCACGATACGAGTCATCTGGCCCGTCAGCGGAAATGCCAAGGCGATAGCGGGCATGATCATACGCCCCAGATAGCCAACCGGATTCGTGGTGAAGTGAGGCAGAGCGCCCGATGCCGGGAGCACCTTAAGGTAGGAAGAGAACAGCAGGATCAACAGAACGGCAAGCCAGAACGACGGGGTTGCCAAGCCGGCGATGGAAAAGACACGGATTACTTGGTCCGGCCATTTGTCGCGATACAGTGCCGCGATGACGCCGAGCAAAAACGAAACGACCGCACCGATGGCAAGACCGATGAAGGTCAGCTGCATCGTGACGGGCAGGGCCGTGGAGATGCGCTTGGCAACGGAGTTGCGGGCAGCACCATAGGTGCCCATGTCGCCATGGATCAAATCGCCCATATAGCGCACGTAGCGCACGGGCCAGGGGTCGTCCAGACCATACTTCTCATGGTACTCGGCAACCGCCTCGGGCGAGGCACCGTCACCCAACGCCGTGTAGGCGGGGTCGGTCTTGGAGAACGACATAAGGAAGAACACCAGGACGGTGACGCCCAATGCCATGATCGGCAGCGCCACAAGACGCCTTCCAATCAAACGTAGCAAGTTGTTCACGTTCTCTCCCCTTTCTTTTGTCGGTAGGACCAACTGGTATATGAGTACGGATACTCATTACAAGACCCGAGCGACATCGTTGCCGCCCGGGTCTTTGTTTCAACTATGAGGATACGGTCCCAACGACCGACATCCTGCATATAGACTCAAGCGAGTCTTACGCCTTGACGGTCGCAACGCCCCTGAAGGACATGCTCGTCGTGCCGATGCCCTTGAAACCATCGAGGGCCTCGCCATTGGGCGCAGTGGACGGATCGTCCCAAGAAGCGGAGACGGTCTTGACGTGGACAACGGGGTACAGAACGGCGTTGTCGGCAATGATGTCGAAACACTCGTTCCACTTCTTCTGCTGCTCGTCGCCCTCGGCGGCAAGAGCCTCGTCCATGAGACCGTGGAGCTTCTGCCACTCAGCGGACTCCTTCCACGGGCAACGGGTCTGCATCCAGACGTTGTCGCCGTACCACCAGTTGAGCAGCAGGTCGGGGTCGGCGCCGAAGCAGGAAGGATCGCCAGGGGCAAGGAGGATATCGTAGGCCTCGCCGCCGTCGATGGCGGCGTAGGTGGCCGGCGAGGTATCGGTCTGGATGGTCACATCGAAGCCGAGAGCGTCGAGGTCGTTCTTGACCTGGGCGGCCATGCCCTTAATCTGCTCGTTGTCGGTGGTGCGCAGGGTGATGGCACCCGGGGTGATGCCAGACTCCTCGATGAGCTTCTTAGCCTTCTTGGTGTCGGTCTTGTACACCGTGGAAGCCTCATGATAGTTGGTGAAGCTCTTGGGCAGGTAGCAGCTGGCAGCGGTGGCAAGGCCGGCGAAGGTGTTGCTGACCATCTTCTCGGTGTCGAGCGCATACATGACAGCCTGACGGACCTTGACGTTGTTCCAAGGCTCCTTGGCGACGTTGAACATGATGAAGCGGGTGCCGAAACCCTGAACGTTGTCAATCTTGCAGCCGGCGCTCTCGAGCTGGTCGACGGCGTCAGCGGTAACGAGCTCCATAACGAGCGTGGAGCCCTCCTGCTGAGCGGTAACGCGAGCAGTGGGGTCGGTCAGGATGCTGTACTGGATCTTCTTATCCTCGGCAGCATACTCACCGTTGTACTCGGGGTTGGGAACCAGGGTGATCTCGGTATCGGAGATAGAGTCGTACATCCAGGGGCCGGAGCCGATCGGCTGCTTGGCGCGATCCTCCTCGGTCTGGGTGGCCGGGGTAACGCGGACGATGGCCAGACGATCCTTGAGCAGGGAGAAGTTGGGGACCTTGGTCTTGACCGTCACGGTGCTGGCGTCCTTGGCCTCGATGGACTCGAAGGGCTGGAAGAACGGAGCATAGGTAGCGGAAGCGGCGCAAGCGGTGTAGGAGGCAACGACATCGTCAGCGGTGACCTCGGTGCCATCGGAGAACTTGGCGCCCTTGCGGATGGTGACCTCGAAAGTGGTGTCGTCCACAGACTTGGGATCGTCGGTGGCGAGCTCGTTGAAGGTGCTGTAGTCGTGGTAATCGATGCCGTAGAGGCCCTCGACGACGTGCCAGTTAGCACCCAGGCCCACAGCGGAGCCGGTGCTGGCGGGATCGAAGCTGGACGGAGCGTAAGCGGAACCAGCGGTGATCACGCCGCCGCCACGGTTGGCGGAATCGGTGGAGCCGGAAGCGGAACCCTCGTCGCTAGAGCTGCCACCGCAGCCAGTGAGACCAAGGCCGGCGACAGCAGCGACGCTGCCGGTGAGGCCGAGGAACGAACGCCTGGACATACCCTTGTTGATGATGGCCATGTCTTCTCCTATCAATAGAGAATCTTACTCGGGAGCACCTAGACTTGCCCCCGCGCAACTTGCGGACGATATATACCTTACCTACCGACGAACCCAACTGAGGTGCCGCGCTCGGCGACCGATACATACATACGCTTGAACGGTATTTACTACCGTTCACCGAATTCATTGACAAATGATTCGCCAGACAGTATGTATCGACGAGGTGAGATATCAGTCTTCGTCAACCCGCAGGATAGCAGGGTTGTTCACCATGACTAGTCAAACGTTTTAGCGTTAATAAAACCCGAAACCAGCATGCAATCATGGCGAAATAAATGGTTGAAAATCACGCAATCATGTATATCAGTAGTTTAGGCTCGTGTTTAGCTATCGGAATGGCCAGCCGCCGCCTCGGCGCGCTCGGCATTCCACGCAACGAGCGCCTCGTGGACCGCCTTGGCAACATCGGCAGGTATGCCGCGAACTTCCGCGATCTCTTGCTCGCTCGCCGCGCGCAAACGCTTCATCGAACCAAAATGGCGCATAAGGGCACGTTTTCTGGTGGGTCCCACGCCTGGAACGTCATCGAGTACCGAAACCGTCATGGCTTTATCGCGCAATTCGCGATGGAACGTGATGGCAAAACGGTGCGATTCATCGCGCACCTGTTTGATTAGATAGAGCGACGCGGACCCGGTCGGAAGCACGACGGGAGTCTCGTCCCAAGGCACAAAAACTTCCTCATCGGCCTTTGCCAAGCCACAAACTGGTATATCGAGCCCAAGAGCCTCAAGTTGCTTGATCGCAGCGGTCAATTGCGGCTTACCGCCATCGACAACGAGCAAATCGGGGCGCGAGCCAAAACGCTCGTCGGCCATGCGCTCGGGAGCATAGCGTCGTCCCAAAACCTCGGACATCGACACGAAGTCGTTTGCCTCGTCCAATTCGGCCTGAATTTTAAAACGACGGTACTGGCTCTTGTCGGCGCGTCCGTTGGTAAACACCACCATCGAGGCGACGGTAAAGGTTCCATGCAGCGTCGAGATATCGAAGCACTCGATACGCATCGGCGGCGCCGGCAGCGCCAGCGCGCTTTCGAGCTCCAGGAGCGCTTGATTGGTGCGGTCGTCAGCGTACCCCGTTCGCATCATGTAGCGCATGAGGGCATGGCGCGCATTTTTGGATGCCATATCGAGCAAACGGTGCTTTTCGCCACGCTGCGGCCTATGGAGATGGCAGGAACGCTCGCGCTTGCCTGCAAGCCACTCCCCCAGCGCCTCCGCATCCTCAAGCTCGACAGAGAGGTTTATCTCAGCTGGAATATCAGCCGTCTCGTCGTAATAGCGCTTAAGAAAGCCCGATTGAAGCTCCTCTTCGTCGACATCCAAACCCTTATCGAGAATAAACTCGCAGGTTCGAACCGTTCGACCCTCACGCACGACAAAGACGCAAGCGGCGGAGATGGTCTCCTCGCGATAGAAACCGATGACATCGATATCGACACTGGAGGGAAAAACGACTTGCTGACGGTCGTCCAGACCCCTGATGACCTCCAAACGACGTTTGACGCGTGCCGCGCGCTCAAAGTCGAGCGCCTCGGCGGCATCCGTCATCTCGGAGGTCAGCTCATCGACGACATCCTTGCGATGGCCCGACAAAAAACGTTCGACACGTTTGACGTTCTTGGCATAGTCCGTAGGAGAAATCGCGCCGACACACGCACCCGGGCCGCGCCCGACATGGTAGTCAAAGCAGGGACGCCCGTTTTGCGCGCAAATCATATTGACGATGTCTTCCTCGCCCCTGTGGGACTCGACGATACGACGACAACGACGCCACTCCGCACAGGATGCGGAGCAGATGGGGATAACCTTGCGCAGCGTATCTATCGTCTCACGTGCCGCACGGCTATCGGTATAGGGACCAAAATAACGCGTTCCCGGCTTATGACGCTCGCGCGTATATTTGATAGCGGGATACAGGTCGCCCTTTGTAATGGCGATAAAGGGGTAGCTCTTGTCATCCTTGAGGTCGACGTTAAAGTACGGATGGTACTGACCAATCAAATTGCGCTCGAGCACCAACGCCTCGTGCTCGGTCTCCACCACGATATAGTCAAAGCTCGCCACCAGCTGCATCATCAGCGGGATCTTTTGACGCTCATCCTGCAGTGTCACGTACTGGCGCATACGGGAACGCAAGTTTTTTGCCTTGCCCACGTAGATGACATCGCCCTTGGCATCCTTCCAAAGGTAGCATCCGGGCTGTGTGGGAACGCGCGAAACCTGCTCGGCAAGCGTTGGAATGTTGTCGTGACCGGCCACACGCACCTACTTGCGACGAAGCAGCGCCGAGACCTCAGGCATCTTAAGGACGACGGCAAGGCCAAAGGTAACAGCAAGCGAGACGACACCCGCAACGCAAACGTAGCCAAGAGTAATCAGAATCGAGCCGCCAAGTGCCCCGACAAAGTGTTCAAGCACCCACATGACGCCGGCGCCTGCGGCAGCACCTAGGCCACCGAGCAAAAGGCCAAAGAAACCGCCATGCAGGATAGATTTGACCTGAAGGCCACGCAGGCGACGACGCAGCCACCACAGCGAACAGCCGACCAAGATCACGTAGTCGACAACATACGAAAGCGCGATTGCCGGCATACCGAAGCCCAGCACAACGCCAAACAGCAGAACCGAGCCGGCCTGGCCGATGGCAGAATACAAGCAATAGCGGCTATAGGGCTTCATGTCGAGCAAGGCAGAGAAGCTCTTCTGCATCAACACGACCACGCCGTAGAGCGGCAGCGAGAGCGCCAGGTAGACAAGGTACTCGGACACCAGCGCCACTCCGGATTCATCGAACTTGCCAGCACAGTAGATCATGTTGAGCGGACGTGCGAAGACAATCAGGTACAGTGCGAACGGAATCAGGAAGAACAGCATCTGGGCGACGCCACGCGAAATGCCCGTGCGTACGCTGTCGTAATCCTTCTCCTGTGCGTCGTGAGAGAGCTCGGTATAGAGCGCCGTCGAAAGCGAGGCGGCAATCAGCGCGTAGGGCAGCGTGTACCACAGGCGCGCATAGGCGATGACGGAAGGACCAGTCTCGGGCTGGACCACCAGCGCGGCAGCGTTGGTGATAGAAGTCGAGACAAACATGCACACCGTGGCGAGCAGCGTCGGGATACCGAGCGCAATCGTCTGGCGCAGCGCGGGGTCCTTAAAGTCGATATGGATATGGGGATGCACGCCGTGCTTGCTAAGCGCGGGAATCTGACATGCCATCTGAACAAAGACACCGAGGGTCGTACCGGCCGCAATCAAGATGATGCCGGCACGTTCGCCAAACTGTGCGGACACGGGCGCAAAACCCATAAAGCTCGCAATGACGATCACATTGTTGAGGACCGGGGCAAACGTCGACCAGAAGTAGTCGCGGTGTGCGTTGAGAACGCCCGAGAACACCGAGCCCAAACCATAAAACAGAATCTGGATGGCAAAGAAACGGAACATGAACGCAGCGGTATCCATGCTGCCGCCGTCACCCGAAAGGAACGATTGTGTCCAGATAAAGCCCGGGGCGAACACGGTCCCCAGCAACGAAATGCCACCCAGCACCAAAAGCAGAATGCCGAGCAGGTTGCCCACGTACTCGTTCGAGGCCTCGCGACCCTGCTCACGCCTCACGCCCATGTACACGGGCAAAAACGCCGTTACGAGCATGCCGCCCATCACGAGTTCGTAGAGCATATTGGGCAGGTTGTTGGCGACCTGATAGGAGGACGAGAGTAGCGACATGCCGATAGCGGCCGCCATTGCCCACGTGCGGATAAAACCGGTGACGCGAGACACGATGGTCAGGATGGTCATAAGCCCGGCGGAACGACCAACCGTGGAGTAGTCCGACGAGCCCATGTCGTCAGTGTCATCTCGCGACGAAGAAGCTTCGGATGAGGGTGTCTGAGGCGCAGATTCTTTTGCAAAATGAGCTCCGCGCTTCAATTCTTCCTGCGGCATCGCTCAGTCCTCTCTCGTAATCGCGGCAACCGTCGCCCCGCAAAATGCAATTAAATCATCGGGTGCAAGCTCGAGCTGATAACCACGCTTGCCTCCCGAAATAAAAATGGTATCCCAAAGGACACACGTCTCATCAATAAGCGTCCGGTAGCGTTTTTTCATACCGACTGGGCTGCAGCCGCCGCGAACGTAGCCAGTCGCTGCAAGCAAATCCTTCACATGCATCATGGCCAAGGACTTCTCCCCCGCGGCACGCGCGGCGGACTTTAAATCGAGCTCGTCGGCAACAGGGATGCAGCACACGACATAGTCGTTGGACGGTGTCACACAGACCAAAGTCTTAAATCCTTGACCGGGCTCCTCGCCAAGCTGCTCCGAAATCGCGACTCCCAGGCCCACCGACTCATCGCCATCGTCTTCGTACGTATGTAGAACATAGGAAATGCCGGCGCTTTCCAGCTCGCGCATCGCATTGGTTTTTGGCGTCTTTACAGCCTTTGCCATGACATATCCTTTCCCTCGCATTCGGACGCAAAGATTAAGTATATGTCCAATTCGGCTGCATACGTCACTTCGGCACAGCAAGCGCCATCGAATCACAAGGAGTCGATGGCGCCCATAAACTGAATCGCCTATTTATTGAGCATCAAGTTGAGCCTGACGCTCCCGGTCACGCCTGAGCAAAGGCGCCAAAAACTTGCCCGTATAACTCTGCGGACAGTCCGCAACCTGCTCCGGTGTGCCCGAAACCACGACGGTTCCGCCGCCGTTACCGCCCTCGGGACCCATATCGATCAGGCGGTCGGCAACCTTGATGACATCAAGGTTGTGCTCAATCACCAGCACCGTGTTGCCCGCATCGACCAAGCGCTGCAGCACATCGAGCAGCTGGCGGACGTCCTCAAAATGAAGACCGGTCGTCGGCTCGTCCAAAATATAGAACGTCTTGCCCGTCTGGCGTCGATGAAGCTCCTTGGCGAGCTTCACACGCTGCGCCTCGCCGCCCGAGAGCGTCGTGGCGGGCTGGCCCAGGCTCACGTAGCCCAAGCCTACATCGTACAGCGTCTGGAGCTTTCGCTTGATCTGCGGGATATTCCCAAAGAAGGCCAGCGCCTCGGTGACGCTCATGTCGAGCACGTCCGAGATGGTCTTGCCACGGTAGGTGACCTCGAGTGTCTCGCGGTTGTAGCGTTTACCGCCGCAAACTTCGCAGGGAACGTAGATATCGGGAAGGAAGTGCATCTCGATCTTAATCTGCCCGTCGCCCTTGCACGCCTCGCAGCGACCGCCGCTCACATTAAAGGAGAAACGTCCCGGCGAGTAACCGCGCGCCTTCGACTCCGGCGTGCTCGCAAACAAAGCGCGCAGGTCATCCCACAAACCGATATAGGTCGCCGGGTTCGAGCGCGGCGTACGGCCGATCGGCGACTGGTCGATATCGATAACCTTATCGATGCACTCGATGCCCTCGATTTTTTTATACGGACCCACAGGGCGCGTCGAGCGGTGAATGGCATTCGTAAGGGCAGGCGCAATGGTGTCGGTAACCAGGGAGCTCTTGCCCGATCCCGACACGCCGGTAACAACCGTAAGCGTACCAAACTCGATCTTGGCAGTAACGTTTTTGAGGTTGTTGGCTCGAGCGCCCGTAATTTTAAGGCAGCCGCGACCGGGCTTGCGCCGTTCATCAGGCACCCGGATCATTCGTTTGCCGGTCAGATAAGCGCCCGTCATCGACTCAGGACACGCCATGATATCGGCAGGCGTTCCCGCCGCGACTACGTGTCCGCCGTTGACGCCGGCGCCGGGCCCCATGTCGATCACGTAATCGGCGGCACGAATTGTATCCTCGTCGTGTTCGACGACGATAACGGTATTGCCGATATCGCGCAGGCGCTCGAGCGTCTTGATCAAGCGCTCGTTGTCACGCTGATGAAGACCGATCGAGGGCTCGTCCAGAATATAGAGCACGCCCATGAGACCCGCGCCGATCTGCGTTGCCAGACGAATACGCTGCGCCTCGCCACCGGAAAGCGTCGCCGAGGCACGATCGAGCGTCAGATAGTCGAGTCCAACATCGACCAGAAAACGCAAGCGCTCCAGGATTTCCTTGACGATACGGCCGCCGATAAACTGTTGGCGCTCGGTGAGCTCCAGGCCCTCAAAAAACTCGAGCGATTCACGGCACGACAGGCAACAAACCTCGTAAATGGACTTGCCGCCCACGGTGACGGCGAGCATCTCGGAGCGCAAACGAGCGCCGTGGCAGCTCGAGCACGGCTCCTCGCGAATGTACTTCTCCAGGCGCGCCTTGGTGTTCTCGTTCGTCGTCTCGGTATAGCGTTCGTACAGGATGTTGCGAACGCCCGAAAACTTGGTATCCCACTGGCTGCGACGTCCGTCGAGCTTTTGGTAGTCGACCGAGATCTTCGTATCGCCCAGGCCATCCAAAAATGCACGACGCACGCGAGGGGGCAAGTCCTCCCACGGCGTATCGGCGCTCACCTTAAAGTGTTTGCAGACCGCAGCAAAAATCTGCGGATAGTAGTTCGAATTGCCAAACAGGCTACCAAAGACTCCATCGGCAATGGACTTCGAGGGATCCTCAATCAGCGCCTCGGCATCAACGGTTTTCTTAAAGCCCAGGCCGTCGCACTCAGGACATGCGCCATAGGGAGCGTTGAACGAAAAGTCGCGGGGTTGTAGGTCGTCGATGGAGTGCCCGTGCTCCGGGCATGCCAGAGCCAACGAATACTCCAGTAGCTCGCCCTCGGTCCCCTCGGGAGCATCGCGATCGGGCAGCATGTATACGTTCACATTACCGTGCGCCAAGGCAGTCGCCTGTTCAACAGACTCGGCGATACGGCCCAGAGAATTCTCACGGATCACGATGCGGTCGACTACGACCTCGATATCGTGTTTGAACTTCTTGTCCAGATCGATCGGATCATCGAGCGAGCGCACTTCGCCGTCGACACGCACGCGGCTAAAGCCCTCGGCGCGAAGGTCCTCAAACAGTTTGGTGTACTCGCCTTTTCGCCCGCGCACCACCGGTGCCAGCACAAACGCGCGGCGACCCTCCCCCGCCGCCAAGACCTTGTCGGCAACCTGGTCGGTCGTCTGGCGCTCAATGACGCGGCCGCATTCGGGACAGTGCGGGGTGCCCACACGGGCGAACAGCAGGCGCAGATAGTCATAAATCTCGGTTACGGTGCCAACCGTCGAGCGAGGGTTTTTAGACGTCGTCTTTTGGTCGATCGACACCGCCGGCGAAAGGCCGTCGATTGAATCCAAGTCGGGTTTGTCCATCTGGCCCAAGAACTGGCGCGCATAGCTCGAAAGACTCTCGACGTATCGACGCTGGCCCTCGGCATAGATAGTGTCAAATGCCAGCGAACTCTTGCCCGAGCCAGAAAGACCGGTAATGACCACGAGTTGGTCACGCGGAATGGAAACATCGATATCACGGAGGTTGTGCTCACGAGCGCCGCGAATAACGATAGAAGAATCAGACATGGAAGCTCCTTGCCTCCTATTGCATCGAATCATACTGTCGATGAGTTTAGCGCACTCGACGCGCACAGATGTTCGTAATACAAGATTCGCAGACCTTTAGCTTTGTGTATCGGGTGCTTTGTTTCTCGAAATGCCGTGGAAAGGTTACAGTAATCTACTACTGAACTTAATTTGCTGTAACAGAGGAACGTCCATGACCGAAGATATCCCCCTTGAAATCACTTCGAGCGACATGGCCAATCTGCCCATATTCATCGCCGTCCTTATCGTGGCCACCGTCGTCGTGCGCGTGTATTTTTCAATCAAACACAATGAAAAGCCGCCCATTGCCCGCGTCTTTTGGTGCGCGACGCTCCTCATCCCGCTCGGCATGGTAGCTGCATGGATTACGAATCAATTGCTCGTAAATGAGGACAATTCCCTATGGGTCCTTTCTTATTCGGCGCTCGGTGCTACCGCCGTCATACTTCTTGTCGAGCCCTTGGTTTCGGGACTTATCGACCAAACCGATCTTGCGACGGGAACGGTTGCCTGTATTTGCCGTGACATCCTTGTCATCGCCGCTGTTTCAGCGCTCTCGTTCGTTTCACTCGAAATTGCCTGTAACGAAACGTTCTATCGCATTCCCGCCAACTCATTCGGGTTTTCCGTCGGGCTGCTCGCGACGGTTCTGCTCTCCCTTTATTTGCTGGGACAGCGTCATGGAGGCGTCATGGCCCTCGTGCCCGTCGCCTGTTGCATCCTTGGCATTGCCGAGCACTTCGTCATAACGTTTAAAGGCGAGGCCATCCTGCCAAGCGATATCTTGGCCCTTGGCACCGCAATGGAAGTGAGCGGGGGATACGAGTTTACCTTTACCGCCGGAATCGTAACCTCTCTAGCCCTGCTGGAGATTTCCCTGGGGCTTCTTTCGCTTATCCGACCGAGAAAGCTCCGTACGCCCACCCATGTCTTCCCCGCAATCGCCGCTAACCTCTGCGCTTTTCTGCTAGTGACCGTTGTGGGGCTCTCGGGCTTTTCCAGCATCGACTTGGAGCAGGCGCTGAATTTTGGATTTGACCGTTGGCAGCCCATCACCACGTATGCGTCTCAGGGTTTTATCACTTCGTTCACCGAAATGGTCAACGAGTTGCCCATTGAGAAGCCCGAAGACTATACGCCCGATGAGGCGCAGAGCATCGAGCAGGAGCTCGCCGCCACCTACGACAGCACGTATGGCTCGAGCGAGCAGCGCGCGGCGGCCGTTGCCCAGTTCAATGAAATCAAGCCGACGATTGTCGCCGTCATGAATGAGAGTTTTAGCGACCTTTCGTGCTTTGAGCAGCTCCAGGCGGCCGGGTACACCGGCCCCGCATTCTACAACTCGCTTCCCGACACACTTGTTCGCGGCACCATGCTCGCTTCGGTCGCCGGTGGCGGAACGGCGAACTCCGAATTCGAATTTTTGACCGGAGCGACAACGGCCTTTGTTGGATTGGGCAAAATCCCCTATCAGCTGTATCAGATGAATGGCGTCAACAGCCTGGCAAAGGACCTTAAAGAGCTTGGGTATACCGCTACGGCTATGCACCCGCAAAACCCCGTCAACTACCATCGAGATAAAATCTATCAGCAGCTGGGCTTTGGAGACTTTCTTTCAATCGGCGATTTCGAAGGTGCGTCCTATTACCATGCCGGCGTATGCGACTACGTCACCTACGACAAGATACTCGACCTGCTTAGAACCGACGAAGCCCCGCAGTTCATCTTTGACGTCACGATGCAAAATCACGGCGGCTACGACTATGGCACCGTTCCCGCCGAGGAGCTGACAAACTATTGGGTTGAGGGAGCCAGCGAGGGTGCCAATAGCGCGCTCAACACCTATCTTACCTGCATCAACGCATCCGACCGGGACCTCGAGTACTTTATCAACGAGCTCCGCAATATCGGCAGACCGGTTGTCCTTGTCTTTTTTGGCGACCATCAGCCGAGCGCCGCAACGACTCTCAACGACGAGCTGTACCCCCCAGGAAGATACGGCAAGCCACGCTTTCCGTATCTATCAGTCGACATATTTTGTCTGGGCTAACTATGAAATCGCCGGCAATACCGAGCTCAACGTCTACGACACCGTCGGGGCAAACGAGATTGCAGCCATTACCCTTAATAAGATCGGCGCCCCGCTCACCGACTATCAAAAGGCTCTGCTTGCAACAAGGTCAGATGTGCCCACCATCAATGTCGCCGGCTACCTTGGTGCCGACGGGCTGCGCTACGACTTGGAATCTGAAGACAGCCCATACGCCTCGACGATCGACAAGCTGCAGCGCATGCAATACCTCGAGTTCGCTAGCAAAGTTCAGTAAGCCCGCCCATTCGCTTGGACCCATCGTATTGCAAGCACGCTCGGCCCAAATGCATCGCAAATGACTCCCGCTCGCAAACGAGGGTACAATGACGCTCGTGTCACATCACGGGGCTCCGGCCCCAACATATACAAAGGAGTCATACATGGGTTGCGAGCACGCACAGGCCGCCGGCGGACAAACGTCGCCGTCGCAATTTGAGGAGAACACGCTGTCCGAGGTCAAACGCGTCATCGCCGTGCTTTCCGGCAAGGGCGGTGTCGGCAAGTCGTTTGTCACCGGTGCCATCGCCACCGAGCTTGCCCGTCACGGCCACAAGGTCGGCGTCCTCGATGCCGACATCACCGGTCCCTCTATCCCCAAGATGTTCGGTATGAGCGGACGCCACGTC
Source organism: uncultured Collinsella sp. (assembly GCA_900547765.1). Lineage (GTDB taxonomy): Bacteria > Actinomycetota > Coriobacteriia > Coriobacteriales > Coriobacteriaceae > Collinsella. Next base: position 27,472 of record URIA01000020.1, read on the forward strand.
CATGCCCTTGGCAACCTTATGCTGCCCGAAATCTCCGAGCACGGCGTCAAGGTCATGAGCTCCAACCTTCTGCTCCAAAACGAGACCGACCCCGTCCTTTGGCGCGGTCCGGTCATCGCAGGCGCCATTAGGCAGTTCTGGAGCGAGACCTCGTGGGGCCCCATCGACTACCTGCTGGTCGACATGCCTCCGGGAACAGGCGACGTCGCGCTCACCGTCTTCCAGTCGCTGCCCGTCGACGGCATCGTCATCGTCACGAGCCCGCAGGATCTGGTCTCGATGATCGTCGCCAAGGCGGTCAACATGGCCGAGAAGATGAACGTCCCCATTCTGGGCATTGTCGAGAACATGAGCTATATTGAGTGCCCCGACTGCGGCAAGAAGATCGAGGTCTTTGGCAAGAGCAAGCTCCCCGAGGTCGCAGAGCGCTATAACCTCGACATCTTGGGCCAGCTTCCCATTAATCCGGCACTCGCCGAGGCCTGCGATAAGGGCGAGGTCGAGACCGCGCTGCCCGATGGCATGTTGCCCAAGGCAGTCTCTGCCGTCGAGGCCATTACCCCGCACGAGACCGACGAGGCCTAAGTGAACGCGAGCGCCTTCTATGACGTCCTGGTAATCGGCGGCGGGGCTTCAGGCCTCGCCGCTGCCATTACGGCCGCACGCGCTGGCAAAAGCGTCTGCATCGTTGAGCGCGATGTCGCCTGTGGCCTTAAGCTCCTTGCGACCGGTAACGGCCGCTGCAACCTCTCCAACGAATCGATTGATCCTCAGCGGTATAACCACCCCGCATTCGTCGAATCCGTCATGGGCCCCCAGCCCGAACAAGAGCTTATGGGTTTCTTCTCCTCGCTGGGTATCATGACAACCTCCGAGGAAGGCCGGCTGTACCCGCGCTCCCTTCGCGCTGAATCGGTGCGCGACGCGCTTCTCAACGTTTGCGACCGCCTAGGTATCACCTTAATCTGCGGAGCCAACGTTGCCTCGGCGCACAAAGCTTCCGAAGGCTGGGCACTCCAAATAGACCGTCCAGCGCGGGTGCTCAAGGCAAAAAAGCACGACGACCGAAAATCGGAGCTCCGCTCGCTTCGGAAAGCGCTCGCCGATGTCCCTCGCAAGAACGAGGCCCTGCAGGCACATGCCGTAATTATCGCCACGGGCGGCAACCCCACCGGTATCGCCGATACGTTTCGCCTCCCCCTCACTTCGCTGCGCCCCATCCTCTGCCCCGTATCGGCAACGGTCGTCGGCGATCGGACGGCACTCAAGACGTTGGATGGCCTGCGCGTCCGCGCCCGCTTGACGCTCGCCCGCAATCATAATGAGCTCTGGCACGAAGACGGTGAAGTCCTGTTTCGAGCCTTCGGCATCTCGGGCGTCGCTGTCTTCAACCTCTCCCGTCGTATCCAGCGCGGCGATACGATCCTGCTCGACGTTTTCCCCGACCTCTCCAAAGACAAGCTGCTCGATATGCTCAACCGACGCGTTGAGCTGCTCGGCGGCTTTTCGCCCCGCGATCCCCGTTGGCTCGACGGCATGCTCGCCCCGCAACTCTCCCGCGTCGTCTGCACGGCGTTCGAGCAGTGCCATCCAGGCTCCAACGATGTCATCCACCTGGTCTCGGTCCTCAAGCACTTTAAGTTGCTCGTCGAGGGAACAGCCGAGGAGCGCTCGGCGCAGGTCACGCGTGGTGGCGTATCTGTCGAGAGCATCTCAACACCCAGTCTACGCGCGTGCAGCGTTGTCGACGCCCCGCTTTACGTCTGCGGCGAAGCGCTCGACATCGACGCCGATTGCGGAGGCTTTAACCTTGCGTGGGCCTGGCTCTCGGGCATTCGCGCTGCAAGCAGCCTGTAGCCGCTCAGTCTATAATCAAAAACGCATTCGGGCCGTCTGGAATACCGGACGGCCTCTTTCTTGCCTCTAAGGAGACCTCGATGATCGAAATCACCCAAGTCAACGCGTCGCTCGATGAAGCCGGCGATGAAAATGCCTGTCTCATTGTTGGCAAGCGAGTCGCCAAGCGCGTCCTACGTTGCAAGGACTCCGAGATCAAGTCCATCGAGCTCCACCGCAAGTCAATCGACGCTCGCAAAAAACGAGACGTCCATTTTATCCTGAGCTTTCGTGTTGAGCTGACTAGTCCCCACCTCGAGCAAGAAGCGGTCGACAGCGTTGCCGAGCGTGACCGCTCGCGCGTACGCGCGATAGAAGACGATGAGCCTTCATTCCCCTCCCCCGTCTCCGACGCACCTCAAGAACGCCCTGTCGTTGTCGGCGCCGGATGCGCCGGCCTTTTCGCTGCGCTCACGCTCGCCGAAGCAGGTCTTAAGCCCTTGCTTATCGAGCGCGGCGACCCGGCATTTCGCCGCTCGCAGGCGATCGACCTCTTTCTAAAGGAGCGCATCCTCGACCCCGAGAGCAATATTCAGTTTGGTCTGGGCGGCGCGGGGACCTTCTCGGACGGCAAGCTCAATACGGGAACAAAAAATCCCGCCCATCGCCTTATCCTCGAAACCTTCGTCGAGGCGGGTGCGCCCCGCGATATTCTGTGGGATGCCAAGCCGCACATTGGCTCCGACATCCTTCCCACGGTTGTCACCGCTATATCCCAGCGCATCGAGCAGCTCGGAGGTGTCGTCCGTTATCGAACGAAGCTCGTCGACATTCGCATCGACGTGTCTGGCGCCATCACCGGCATTGATGTCCAATCGTCCCAAGACGCCGCTTACGAGTCAATCGAGACAAAGCACCTCATCCTCGCCTGCGGGCATTCTGCTCGCGATATTTTTGAGCTCCTTAAGGACCACAACGTGGCCCTCGCACAAAAGACCTTTGCCATGGGCGTTCGCATCGAGCATCCGCAACGCGACATCGACAGAGCCCAATATGGAGCCTCGGCGGGACATCCAGCGCTCGGGGCAGCCCCCTACAAGCTCGTCGCCCATCTTCCCAACGGCCGCAGCGTGTTCTCGTTTTGCATGTGCCCCGGCGGACAGGTTGTTGCCGCCTCTTCAGAACCGTGCCATCTGTGCGTCAACGGGGCCAGTCTCAATGCCCGCGACGGACGCAACGCAAATGCCGCCCTGCTCGTTAACGTCACGCCTGAGGACCTTCCCAACGATGACCCGCTCGCCGGCATCGAGCTCCAGCGTGCCTGCGAGGCGGCCGCCTATCGCCTGGGCGGTTCCAACTGGAACGCACCGGCACAACTCGTCGGAGATTTCCTCGCAGGACGCGCCAGCAAGGCGCCCGGAAAGGTAAAGCCCACCTATCCGCTCGGTGTGACCTGGACGGCAATTGACGAAGCCCTACCGCAGCATATCGTCGAGTCGCTCCGCCTGGGACTTCCCCTACTCGGAAAAAAGCTACGAGGCTACGACCGTCCCGATGCCGTTCTTACCGGCGTGGAGACTCGTTCGAGCTCACCGGTCACTGTCACCCGAGACCGAACGTGCCATGCCGTGTCGACCCCGGGCCTCTACCCTTGTGGTGAGGGAGCTGGATATGCCGGCGGCATCATGAGCGCGGCCACCGACGGCATCCGTTGTGCTGAAGCCCTGATCGCAGACCTCTAACGCACAAATTCCAGCGCGCAAAAGACATAGGCCCCGAGCTCCACAGGGAACTCGGGGCCTGTTCGCGGCTATTTCTTAAACCGTGCACCCTGGCGTTTTCTGCCCGATGCGAACGTGGAACCCTTGCGGGCCTGCGAGCGTAAGCGCTCGATCGTCTCGTCCTCAGACGCACCCTCGAGCATCGCCCGAATCTGAACGACAACATCGCGCAGGCGCGCCGCCTCCTCAAAGTCCATAGCGGCAGAAGCGTTACGCATATCCTCTTCCATGGTTTCGACGATCCGCACAAGCTCGTCATGCGGCAGTTCTTCCAACTGCTCCGCAAGTGTCTGCTCGGGCGCCACCGTTTCCGGCACACCGCCCTCGCCCGACTCATCGGGCGTATAGAATGCGCCATGGCCAAGAGAGTCGCCCTTCGAGCGTCCCTTGGAGCCCACAGTTTTTTCGGCCTCGGCAATAAAACTTGAGATGTCGTTGATGGCCTTGCGCACTGTCTTGGGCACAATGCCATGTTCTTCGTTATATGCCATCTGAATCTCACGACGGCGCTGCGTCTCCTCGATGGCCTCTTTCATCGAATCGGTCACAACGTCTGCATACATGATGACTTCGCCATCGGCGTTACGGGCCGCACGGCCAATCGTCTGAATCAGCGAACGGCGGTTGCGCAAGAAGCCTTCCTTATCGGCATCGAGAATTGCCACCAGTGAGACCTCGGGAAGATCCAAGCCCTCGCGAAGCAGGTTGATGCCAACGAGAACATCGATCTTGCCCTCGCGCAGCGTTCGCAGGATCTCGACACGGTCCATTGTCGCCGTATCAGAGTGCATGTAATTGACCTTAATGCCCGCGTCGAGCAGATGGTCGGTCAGGTCCTCGGCCATGCGCTTGGTCAACGTGGTCACCAGCACGCGCTCCTTGCGGGCAACGCGCTCGCGAATCTCGTCCTCAAGATCGTCAATCTGGCCGCGTACTGGACGCACGTCAATCTTGGGGTCGAGCAGGCCGGTCGGACGAATAATCTGCTCCACGTCGTTTTGGCTCACCCGCAGCTCGTAGTCGCCCGGCGTGGCCGAAACATAGATAAACTGGGGTATCCTTGCCTCAAACTCATCGAAACGAAGCGGGCGGTTATCGAGCGCCGAGGGCAGGCGAAAACCGTGTTCCACCAGCGTCACCTTACGCGAGCGGTCACCTTCGTGCATGCCGCGAATCTGCGGTACCGTCACATGGCTCTCATCGATGATGCAGAGCATATCCTTGGGAAAGTAATCGATTAGGGTAAACGGCGGCTCACCCGGCTTGCGACCGTCCAGATGACGCGAGTAGTTCTCGATGCCGTTGCAAAAGCCCATCGTCTCGAGCATCTCAAGATCATAATCGGTACGCTGCTGCAGACGCTGCGCCTCGAGCAACTTGTCGGTCGCCTTGAGCTCCGCCACGCGCTTCTCGCACTCTTCGCTGATCGATTTCAGAGCCGCCTTGACCTTCGGCTTCTCGGTCACGTAGTGCGATGCCGGCCATACGGGAATGGCCTCGTACTCACGAAGCATCTCACCGGTGACCTCATCGATCTCGGCAATCAGCTCGACCTCGTCGCCAAAGAACTCAAACCGCAACGGATGCTCGGCATAAGGCGGATACACGTCAACAACATCGCCGCGCACGCGGAACGTGCCACGCGCCAGGTCATAGTCATTGCGATCATATTGAATGTCGATAAGCGCATGGATAAAGTCATCGCGCTCGAGCGGCACCTTCTTGTCGACGTTTGGAGCCAGACCCGCATAGTCCTCAGGAGAGCCAATGCCATAGATACATGAAACCGATGCGACAACGATCACATCACGTCGAGAGAGCAGTGACGCGGTCGCCTGATGGCGCAGCATCTCGACCTCTTCGTTAATCGAGGAGTCTTTCTCGATATATGTATCGCTTTGCGGCACATACGCCTCGGGCTGATAGTAGTCGTAGTACGAGACGAAGTAGACCACAGCGTTATTGGGAAAGAACTCTTTGAGCTCGCTCGCAAGCTGAGCGGCGAGCGTTTTATTCGGAGCCATGACAAGGGTCGGCTTACCCAAGGCCTCAATGGTTTTGGCCATCGTAAAAGTCTTACCCGAACCAGTCACACCCAGCAAAACCTGGTAGCGGTCTCCGTCCCTCACGCCCCGCACAAGTGACTCAATGGCCTTAGGCTGGGAACCAGCGGGCTCGTATGGAGACACGACCTTAAACGGCACATCAGCGCCCTCAACGCCAAAGCGCTTAAGTTCACCACCAACGCGTTCTACTTCAAATTCCGCCATGGATACTCCTAACTCATACATCTGCAGTATACGCGGGCGGTGGGCTTAGTCCTATACGAACCGATCGGGATAGAGAGTCTTATATCGAACCCAGGCATTATTGACGCGAATCAGATAGGCCTGAGTTTCAGGGAAGGTAATCGCATTATGGAGTGACGTGTTCTGCTGCGCCCATCCGTCGACATTGCCCATACCGGCGTTATAGGCGGCGATGGCACTATCCGTCGACCCGTTGAAATAGGCGAGAAGATACGAGAGGTATGCGCAGCCAAACTCGATATTCGTAGCCGGATCGTTAAGATTGTCGGCCGAATACACCCCTCCGTCGACAAGGCCCTTGGCGATCATGTCCTGCGCAGTCTCGGGCATCAGCTGCATCAATCCCTGAGCACCCTGATTCGACTCGGCCTCGGGATCCCAATTCGATTCCGACTTAATGACAGCGCACACCAGATACGGATCCAAATTATGCGAAATACTGGATTGCTTTACATACGCCTCGTAGTCAATCGGATACAGCGGCTTAAAGAAAGCGGCAGGGGCACACGAGTAGACGAGCGAAATAAGGCCGAAGACGAACAGAACGGCAAGTGGCGCCACGCGATACCACGTAAAGAAACGTGCCTTAGGCATCGGCCTCCTCCTTATCCGGAGTATCTATAAACCCGTGGCATGCAAGCCATGAGTCAAGCTGCTCAAAGAGCGAATTATCGGCTGCCGAATTATCAATCACCGTTGTAGCGAGATTGCACAGCGCAGACTCATCGGGCTGGCAAGCAGAACGGGCATCGAAATCAGATGGCTCCATGCCACGTTGAATAGCGCGCTCGCGACGAACTGACAAAGGGGCGCTAATGACCAGAATTTCATCAGCCAAGCCAAATGCATCCTCAAAACCAGTCGGAGCAGAAACCTCGACCACCGCAAAGGGATAACGGGGAGATGAAACCGTACAACAAACCGGATCGAGAATCCTAAGCGAAAGCTGTTCAATCAGAACGGGATGCACGATACCATTGAGCCGTGCGACCGAATCAGGAGAAGCGAAAGCTCGAGAAGCGAGGATGCTGCGGCGAATGCCGCCTTCCTCATCCAAAATGTCCCAACCGAATTCATCCGCGAGTGCATTGACGATATCAGAGCCCGGCACATACAGCGATTTTGCAAGCTCATCCAGATCGATTAGCATAGCGCCACGAGATTCGAAATAGCGGCAGGCAGTCGACTTACCCGAAGCAATATTGCCCAAGACAAATACGGTAAACATCAAGCCCTCCCTAACGCCAATGCGAGTAATTATCGCTCAAATACACTAGAAGGACTCAAAATACAGCCAAACAGTAAGAGCGCATACGGGGAAACTAGGTCCCAAAGTACAACGTGTATACAACGCAAAAAAGGGGGAGGCCGCGAGGCCTCCCCCTTCTCAGTTCAAGCGCACGGCTCGGTGCCGTCCACCGGTCAGCGGCGCCCTGGCCTCCCACGGGCTGACCCCGCAGTACTCTCGGCGCGATGGGGCTTAGCTTCCGGGTTCGGAACGGGACCGGGCGTGCCCCCCATGCTCTGGCCGCTGACCGGTGGGCGGCGCCCACCGTTACGGTGTCCTGGGTCTCACCTTACACGTGCCCTGGGGGCCGCATGGCGCATAGGGGAGGTGACTCGGGGGCATCCTCGTGCCCGGACCGCGCATGAGCGCTGGGTCCCGCGGGCCGCGAGGTGCGGTTCCGGAAGAGCTCGGGCGATTAGTGCGGCTCGGCTGAGGACGTCGCCGCCCTTGCACCTGCCGTCTATCGACCAGGTAGTCTACCTGGGCCCTTACCGGAAGGAGAACTAATCCCTGGAACGGCTTCCCGCTTAGATGCCTTCAGCGGTTATCCGCGCCGCACGCGGCTACCCGGCCGTGCCGTTGGTCGACAACCGGTTCACCGGAGGTGCGTCCACCCCGGTCCTCTCGTACTGGGGGCAGCCTCCATCGATTCTCCTGCGCCCACGGAGGATAGGGACCGAACTGTCTCACGACGTTCTGAACCCAGCTCGCGTACCGC
>URIA01000021.1 GCA_900547765.1 uncultured Collinsella sp.
GCGGGTGGTTTCTGATGCGGCGCGCTGCGCGCCCCGCACAGGCTAAAGCCTCTAAATTAGTTCCGCCGTTCTAACGAACGGCGGACCCGCTCGCAACTTATCTTGCCGGTGGAGTTGTCGTCGTTTCGTTCGTTTGAGTCGTTTCGGCACCGTCGCCCTGTTCGTCCTCGTCCTTTTGAGCGTCGGCGATGGTAGAGGCCGCCGCAACGATACCGCGCTGGGGCGCGACGCCCGTCTGGGTCTGAGCGCCCTCGACAATTTCTGTGCCTGCATGCGCGAGCTCGGGCGATTTAAACATCGCGTCCAAGTTGGCACCGCCGCCGGCGTAGCCAAGCGCAGCGAGTGCGATGACGATCACTGCAACGACGACCGCGATCGGAACATAACGATGCCAACCAGCCGGATTGAGTCCGCTGCGACGAGCCGCCCCGCGGCTGATGTAACCGAGCGTGCCGTCGTGCTTGAGCTTTGAGCCCACCACGCACTTGCGGCCCCACAACGAGGACTCTGCCTGCATTGCCAAGCGGGCGCTTGCCGAAGGATAGCCGTATTTAGTGCGCTTGAACGAGCCATCAAACCCCGAGGCGTGTTTACCCCACGTCACCGATGTTGTGCGTCGGTTGACCGGCGCGGCACTCCGCCTTCTGCGGCTCGGTTTTGAAGTCTCAGCCATATGCCCTCGCACGCCGTAACCAAATCGAAACAATAACGCTTTGGACTGTAGCACACGCGTCGCGCGCGGTCACGGGCGCCTCGCTCAACGGTCATCGTCCTTCAGCAAGCGCCACAGCGTTGTACGGCTTATACCCAGCACCTCTGCCGCACGAGTCCGGTTGCCGTGGAGATGATCTACAACCAGATGCGCGATATCTCGCTCGGTATCGGCCAGCGGTCGCAGGATATACAGGTCACTTTCGAGCGTCGGGGCGCCAAAGGTTGCGGTCTTAATCACGTCCTCTTGGGCGAGCACTTCCTCCGCCACAGCGCGGCCCACCGTGCCCGCCCCCACCAATATATACAGTCGTTCCGAGACCTCGCGGAGCTGCAGATAATTGCGCGGCCAGCGGTAAGCATCGAGCGTCTTCGTCGCCGCGGCAGACAGCGTGGGCGCTGCCGTCCCAAATGCATCAGCGAGATATTCCAAATAGCGCGCGACCTTCGTCGACGCGGCTCCCTGCTCGGCGATTGCCGGCGCCACGCTCACCGCACAGGCGAAGCGCTCGGTCACAAAGGCGGCTTGATCACTTTCGCTGCCGCCCGGCATGTCATTCGCCGTCAGCACCACATGGCAGCGCGTCGCCAACGCGGTGTCGGCCATCGTGGAAACGAGCTCGCGGAGGCGCTGGGGGCCAACCGCATTCCAGCCCTCAATGCAAAGTGTCAGCCCCGTTTGGAACAGCGGCGATTCGGAGCTTTTGAGCACATGGCGCCAACCGCGATCGGTGAGTTCATCGAGCGCGACGGAAACAAAGGGTTGATCGACAAAAGGGCCAGCCAGATAGAGGCGCTTGGCAATCTCGACCTGACCCGCGCCAAGCTCGCCCTCGAGCATAAGGGGCACGCCGCGCGCATAGCTCTCGGCAACCGGCGCAGCCACCGAGGCCGCCCCCTCAACGATGCCGTACGCACTCGATTCGTAGCGGGCCTCAACTTCGTCGGCGTTGAGCCACTCGATGCCCGCATGCGCCGCGGCGCCGCGCACCTCGCGGACCACGACGACCCAAAGGCCCCCGCCCTCTTTTTCGGTGGGGCGAACGGTCAGGCTCAGGCGCGTACCCGCACGCCCCATAACAAGGCGCGCACCGTCTCCTATACGGTCGAGGCGTTCGGCAACAAAAGCCGCCACATCCCGCTCAAGCGCCGTGTCATTCATGGTCGAGATCGCGACGTCCCCACGCGCATCGATTGCCAATGCCGAGGCCCCGGCAGCAGCCAGGGCCCCAGTCAAGATGTTCAGCTTGGCATCGCTATCCATGATTTGCCCCTGTCCGCAGCGACGTGCAACCGCCGATGGTCACACGACCGAGTGTTTCAAAATTGAACGATATTGCTCACCAAACACTATAGGGCAGAAAGCGCCGTCCTGCGAGTATAGATGTTGCCCCGCATCGCCATCCTGGCGGGGCGATAAGAGCTCTTCGGGACTTATAAACCTGCGGACAAGCCATACCCGCAAGAGCTCCTATCGCTCCACCGCAGGCTTGCGCTCACCAGCAACCAGCACGCGAATAAGCTACTTCTCTACCAGATTCCCAGCACGTGCTGCATTCCCAAGCTCATGCACGCAATGCCAATCCAGCAGCAAAAGCCCAACGCGATGGGCTTGCCGCCCTTTTTGACCAGCTCGACGATATCGGTATTAAAACCAATAGCCGCCATGGCCATCACGATAAAGAACTTCGACAGCTCCTTGATGGGCGCCGTAAAGGACGCGGGAAGCTGAAGCACCGTGGTGATTACGCTCGCCAGCACAAAGAACAGCACAAACATGGGAAACGCGCGTTTAAGCGAGAACGTGCTTTCGGCGTCGCCGCCGGCCTTGCGCGCCAGATGCATCTGCCAGCATGCGAGGACCAATGTGATGGGAATAATGGCCAGCGTCCTGGTGAGCTTGACCACCGTGGCGCTCTCGAGCACATTGGCGCCGGGATGCATGCTGTCCCAGGCACTCGCCGCGGCCGTTACGGACGAGGTGTCGTTGATGGCGGTGCCGGCAAACAGGCCAAAGCCCTCGTTGGTCAGCCCGAGCATGCCGCCGAGCGTCGGAAACACGAGCGCCGCGATAACGTTAAACAGGAAGATGACCGAGATGGCCTGGGCAATCTCGCGATCGTCGGCATCGATGACGGGCGCGGTCGCGGCGATGGCAGAACCGCCGCAAATCGACGAACCCACACCCACAAGCGTCGCGATCTTGCCCGGCACGTTCATAACGCGGCAGAGCACAAAGGCGATGACAAGCGAGGTCGAAATTGTCGCCACGATAATCGGCAGCGACTGGGCGCCCTTGGACAGAATCTGGGAGAGGTTCATGCCAAAGCCAAGCAGGATAACCGCGTACTGCAAGACTTTTTTGGACGTATAGGTAACGCCAGCGGCGAGCTGTTCGCGACGATTCTTGGGAAAGACGAGCGCCAGGACCATGCCAAAGAGGATGGCAAATACCGGACCGCCGACCACCTCAATTTGTTTGCCGAGCAACGTCGCGGGAATGGCGACGATCAGGCAGAACAAGACGCCTTTCCAGCGCTCGCGTACGAAATTTGCCAGTTGCATATGGGATTCCTTCTTTCTATTTCACGTTTGCGACGGCTTATGATACGGCAACATTGAGCGCAGCCTTGCGCAAACACAGACTAAGATGCTGCAATAGTTCTCAGGCAACAGCCGAATTACCCACCGCGGAGAGCTGATTCGCGGCATAATTAACAACTGACATATGAGTTTGATAGAACAGTTGCGAGGCGCTATGGAAGAATCGATGCACGTCGGCGAGCAGGAAACGAGCCTACAGGACCAGTCCTACCACACCATTCGACGCAAAATCGTCTACCTGGACTACAAGCCGGGCGAAAAGCTGGGCGTCAAGCAGCTTTGCGACGACCTGGATATGGGGCGCACCCCTGTGCGCGAGGCTTTGGTTCGCTTGGCGCAGGAAGGCCTGGTGCGCACCGTGCCCCAAAGCGGCACCTATGTCTCACCCATCAACCTCACCCTTGCCGAGAGTGCCTGCTACATCCGCGAACATCTGGAAAAGCAGGTGATCGTGGAGTGCTGTGCGCGCGCCACATCGGCCGGCATCGAGCAGCTCGACCGCGCCATCGTGCTGCAGGAAAAAGCCATGGCCGAAGAGGATCGCATCGGCTTCTTTTTGAGCGACAACCTCATGCATCACATGATTTTTAGCATCGCATGTCGCAGCACCGTGTGGTCGTGGCTCGAAGAGACCAATGCCGACCTGGAGCGCTTCCGCTGGCTGCGCGCCGCCACGCAGGTTCTCGACAATCAGGACATCGTGAACGAGCACAAGCAGATTCGCCGCGCCATCGCCGGTCGCGACCCCATCGAAGCGAGCTTTTTGGTCAGCAAGCACCTGCACATGATGTTCCGCAACCAAACCGAGGTTCTGGACCAGTTCCCCGAGTACTTCGAGACCAGCAAGCTCCGCTAACCTGCCAAAAAGGGACAGGTTCATTTTGGCAGGTTTTATCTGGTCAAATGCAAAAAAGGGCCCGGCTCCGTCTAATGACGCGGAGCCGGGCCTTAGCCGCTAGAACGGCGGAACCAACTACTCTACCGTGACGCTCTTGGCCAGGTTACGAGGCTGGTCGACGTCGCAGCCGCGCAGGATGGCGACCTCGCGGGCGAGCAGCTGCAGCGGAACGCTCGCCGTGATGGGGCTGAACACGTCGCGGACTGCCGGCACGCGGATGATGCAGTCGGCAATCTTGTTGATCTCCTCGTCGCCCTCGGCGGCAACGACGATGACCTTGGCGCCGCGCGCCTTGCACTCCATAAGGTTCGACACGGTCTTGTCGTAGGTGGCACTCTTGGTGGCCACAGCGATGACAGGGAAGCCCGGGTCGATCAGGGCAATGGGGCCATGCTTCATCTCACCGGCGGCATATGCCTCGGCGTGCAGGTAGCTGACTTCCTTGAGCTTGAGCGCACCCTCGTAGGAAATAGCGGCACCCATGCCACGGCCCACGAAGAGCGCCGACTGCGCATCCTTGCACAGCAGGGCGGCCTCATGCACGGCCTCGGTTTGGGTATCCAAAATCCACTGGATCTGCTCGGCCGTATCGGAAAGCTCGCGGAACAGCATGCGCGCTTGCTTGGTGGTCAGGCGGTACTTGACCTGCGCCAGCAGCAGAGCCAGCAGCGTCAGGCTCACGACCTGGCCGATGAAGCTCTTGGTCGAGGCGACCGCGATCTCCTTGTTGGCCTTGGTGTAGATGACGCCGTCGCTCTCACGTGCCACGGGGCTGCCCACCACGTTGGTGATGCCGAAGACCTTGGCACCCTTGATGCGCGCGTCGCGAATGGCGGCAAGGGTATCGGCCGTCTCGCCCGACTGGGACACGGCAACGACAAGTGTCGTCGGCGTGATGATGGGGTTGCGATAACGGAACTCGCTGGCCGCCTCCACCTCGGTGGGGATGCGAGCCCAGCCCTCAATGAGATTCTTGGCAATGAGGCCAGCGTGATAGCTGGTTCCGCAAGCGATCACGTAGACGCGGTCGATGTCGTTGAGTTCCTCGAGCGAAAGGCCCAGCTCGTCGATGTCGAGCTCGCCGGCCGGCGTCATACGACCAACCAGCGTGTCGCGCACGACGCGCGGCTGCTCGTGGATTTCCTTGAGCATAAAGTCGGGATAACCGCCCTTTTCTGCCATGTCCAGGTCCCAGTCGATGTGGGTGACCTTGGGCTCGATAACGTTGCCGGCCTCGTCGGTGTACTCGACGCCTGCGGGCGTAAGCTTGGCAAACTGACCGTCCTCGAGCACCACGACATCGCGGGTGGCGTCGATGAGCGCGATGACATCGGAGGCAACATAGGCGCCGGTCTCGCCCGCGCCGACCACGATCGGGGAATCCTTGCGGGCCACGGCGATCACGCCGGGCTCGTCAGCGCACACGGCGGCCAGACCATAGGCACCGACCACGTGGGTGCACGCCTCGCGCACGGAGGCCATCAGGTCGTGCGTCTCGGCATAAGCCTCTTCGATCAGATGCGCGAAGACCTCGGTATCGGTCTCGCTCTTAAAGTGGTGGCCGCGGCCCTCCAGCTCTTCGCGCAGCTCGGCGAAGTTCTCGATGATGCCGTTGTGGACGATGGCGATACGACCGTCACAGCTGGTGTGGGGGTGAGCGTTAACGACGGAGGGCTTGCCGTGGGTGGCCCAACGGGTGTGGCCGATACCGCAGGTAGCGTCGCTGTCGATGTTGGAAAGCTCGCTCTCCAAGCCCGCGACCTTGCCCACGCGGCGGATGACATCGAGGTGTGCCGCGGCGCCCTCGCCCACCTCGAGCGCGACACCCGAGGAGTCATAGCCGCGATACTCCATACGCTTGAGGCCCGTGACCAGGATGTTCTTTGCAATATCAGAGCCGGTGTAGCCGACGATTCCGCACATAGGATAAATCCCTTCGTTCGCGTGACTGCAAGACGTCCACGCACGGGAGGCGCTGAGACGTATAACGTTCGAGTATTGTACTCACGCAAGCACAAGCTGATATACCAGAAGTGGTATCTCAACTTAGATACCACCCGATGCACACACATCCAGCCGGTCCAAACCACCACAATGGGGACAGGCACCTTCGTGGTGGTTTTGGCCGGGGCGGCGGCCTGTCCCGGCGATTTATCTCAATCTGTAACAACTAGGACACCAAAAGCGGGCTTGCTGTTACAGATCGAGATTTTCCGTCCGACCTCGGCGTTTCGTCTCGATCTGTAACAGGTAGAGCCGGTTTTGCCGTCCAGATGTTACAGATCGAGACAATTGAAGGCCGGAACAGCAAAACCGCCACGAAGGGGACTATCCCCTTCGTGGCGGTTTGGGCGGCGGCGTTTGTCTATGAGGTTTGCTTGGGGAAGGTCGTTGCGAGCGCTACGACGGCAAGTCCTGCCACCACGTAGAAGGCCGTGGCCGCCGACTTTGCGCGAACCTCGGCATTGTCCGCCAAGAGCTCTCCCTGCGCCTCGGGTGCAACGCCCATCGATTCCAGGCGCGCCGTAAACGCGGCATCACTCTCGTAGGTATAAACAACCTCTTCGAGCGCCGCCTTGCTCTGCGTGTCGACCACATTACTCGCATCAATACGCGCATCGAGACCGGTGTTGACGGCGATAAGCAGGACCGAACCCATGGCGGCAGAGCCCAACGCGAGGCCCAGGTTACGCGCCGCACCCTGGATGCCGCCCGATTGCTGGGCGTCACTCGGCGGCACGGCGGAAGCGACAATGTTGTTAGCCTGTGAGTTCACCAGGCCAACGCCCACGCCACCAAAGAGCGTACCGACCACCATAATGGGCGTCAGCTCGGACGCGCGCACGCCAAACGCCATGCTCACACAGGCCGCCGCCATAAAGACATAGCCCGTACGCACCACAGACCAAGGCTTAAGCTGCGGAAACTTGCGCGGCACAAACATTGCGAGCACCAGCATGGGCACACCCGAGATGATGCCCAAAAGCGCTGTTTGCATGCCGCCAAGGCCAATTACAAGCTGATAGTACGAAGTGCCGACCAGACCCTGAGCGCCCATGTAGAAAAACGGCAGAGCAATGGCGATGACGCCGGCGCGAACGGTGGGATTGCGCACAAAGCTCGACGGCAAAATCGCTATGCCGTGGGTGCGCTCCATCCAGTGCTCGACCGGAATCAGCATCACCAGCAATAGCAGGCCGACGCCGACAATAGGCAAAGCGGGAGAAATACCGGCGATCGTGAAGGGAGCCTGCGGTAAGGGAGCAAATACGCCCCAGGTCGAGATGCGCGAAAGACCGCACATAACGGCGAACAATCCCAGAGAGGCAATAACCGCACCCGGCGCGTCAAACTTGCCCGCGTGCAGCCCGCCACCCGTCGGCAGCTTTGCGCTCGCAACGAGCAGTGCGACAAAATAGGCGGCGAGCACGCCGAAGGTCACGCGAAAACCTGCGATATCGACCAGAATGCCCAGCGCGATAGGAATAATCGTCGCAAGCGCCGCCGATGCGGCAATCACGCCATATGCCTGCTTGCGCTCCTCGCCTTCGTACAGCATGGACACCATGCCCAGTACCGAAGGGATAATGAGGCTTGCGCCCAGCCCGACCATCAGTCGGCCACCCCAAATAAGCAGCTCAATGCTCGGTGAAAACGCGCACAGCAGCTCTCCCACCACAGCAAGCACCAATCCGGCACGGAAGTTGCGGCACCACCCGATAACCATGCCGAGCAAACCGCTCGCAAGCATAAAGGTGCCCGCCATAAGCGAATAGACCGTGCTCGCCATCTGCACGTCCGAGAGCGGACATCCAAACACGCGCATCATCTCGGCCATGGCAACCGAAAACGCACCGTTGTCTGCCGAGGTACCCACCTGAGCGCATGCCAGCACGATCAGCGGCGCCAGTCGCGCCAAACGAGAAGTCGCCGCAGGCTCCATCCCCGAGTTCGAAACCGCGCGATTCATGCACATCACCATCCGCTTTTTTCATTCCGTATATGCGGCAAGGATTTAAAACCAACCCTTCCCCTACTCATCATAAAAAATGCGTATCATGACAGGTGCCACGCTCTTTTCCAGATATACGGCAAATCGAACTTTCTCGCGACCCTAGGGAGCCCCATGAGCATCAATCAGCGACAAGCAAAGCTGCTTAAAATCCTGCTCGGCCAGGCGGGCTACACCCCGACAGTCGATATCTCCGATGCCCTTGCTTGCTCGGAGCGCACCATCCGCAACGACATGCGGGCCGCTAACGCCTTCCTCGACGAAATGGGCATCCAAGCGGCAATTGTCTCCAAGCGCGGCAACGGCATCCGCATCGATGGCGACAGCACGCAGCGCGGTCAGATATCGGACATCATCAAGGAACGTTCGCTTTCCATGGACGCCGGTCTTGACCGCTTCTATCGCGGCATGTTGCTGCTCACCTGCGACTACCGGCACCAATACACCACCGAATCGCTTGCGCGGGCCATCCTCACCAACAAACAGCAGGCCCAAGACGACCTGCGCACATGGAACGAGCTCATGACGCCGTTTGGAGCCCAAATCGTACGCGGGCGCCGCATTACGGTCGAGGGTCCCGAGGAGTACATCCGATTCTTCGTCGTCTATTATCTGTTTGAGCTCGCGTCGACCGCCATGAAGCGCCGCATTGAGCCGCAGCTCTTTGGCGGCAACGAGCAATTCTTCAACGACCTCATCGCATACGTCGAGCGCGAAAGCCGAACGCTCTATACCGACAACGCCCGCCACCAGCTTGCCGTCTACCTGCAGATTATGGTCCTGCGCATTCTTAAGGGCAAAGAGGTCGGTGGTTACACCTCGGCGATTCCCGTTGTGTACGACGACGTCGCCAACCGCATTGAGCAGCACTTTGGCATCGAGGTCTCCGCCAACGAGCGCGGCATCATCCGCGACCTCTTTACGGTCTCCACGCGCCGCTGGACGCCCGAGTTCCAGCGCACATATCAGCCCACACCCGAGGCGGCGCGCCTCACCGAGGAGTTATTCTGCGCTCTCGGCGAACGCTTTGGCACGCGACCGCCGCTTCATCTTGAAAAGCCCTGCGCCGCGCTCATCGAAGCCGGACAAACTCACATGCGCTATGAACGCGTCATCTCACTGCCCCAGGAAAACACCTGGACGGTGCGATACGAAAACATGGCCTCGTTTATGCGCCTGTCCGAGGTGCTGCGCGACGCGCCCGGCCTATCTGGGCTGAATCTATACCAGACCGACGTGACGCGCCTGGCGATGCTATTGCTCTCGTATATGGACGGCCTGTCCTCGCACGATCAATGGCGTGTCGGACTCGTGGTCAACTGCGGCATTGAGCAGGTCTTCTATGCGCGCGATCGACTTGAGCGGCTCATTCCCTGCATGCGGGTCGCGCGTGTGCTGACCGAAACAGAAGTCGCCGAGATTGAATCAGACCCCAAGCACAGCAGCCTCGACTTCCTGGTCTCATTCGACCCCATCAAGACGACGCTTCCACTCTGCGTGCTGAGCAATGCCATCGATGACGCCGATCGCAGCCGCATCGAGCTGCTGCTCATGAAGCTTGGATGCCCCCACGCACTCGACGACGCCCCGCTTGCCGGCGGTCTTCCCGAGCGCGAGCTCGATATCTCGCACGCGCGCATGCTCACGCGCACCCTTCACGCTGCACTTGTCGAAGACGGCCTCTGGCGTGGCACGCTCTCCGGCTTCTCGAACACCTTCGAGATGCTGTCGTTCACGCACGGACCTTGGCTCTTGCTGACCGTATGTTCCCAAGATGTCGCTCAAACCGGGGCCGTGCATTACCGCGTGGAAACACGAGTCGGCTTTACCGGCGACCGCCTGCAACACATCCTGGTGCTCTGCGTCGCCCCAAGCGATGAGCGCGTCCTCACTCCGGCCACACAGCGCTTCCGCAAGCTCGCATCCGAGGCCGGTCTCAAACGGTAGACGGCGTGGGCGCCCATCGCGCGTGCCCATGCAAGCCTTCAAATACGCTTAAGCGCAAAGAACCCGTGGCCGCCCCTGCAGCCACGGGTTCTTTTTAGCGTCTATGGCCTATGCCATGACAAAGCTATTTGCGCGTCCAGACAGTCTCGCCCTCTTTGACCGTCTCGAGAACGCGCAGGTTGCGCACCTCGTCGAGCTCGATCTTGAGCGGGTTCTTCTCGACAATGCAGAAGTCGGCCAGCTTGCCGGCCTCGAGCGTGCCCTTACGGTCGAGCTCGCCATACTGGAAAGCGCCGTTGACCGTGATGGCCTTCAGACCCTCGTACACGCTGATCTTCTGATTCTCGTCCAGCTGAGCGCCGCCCTTGGTGACGCGCTTGGCGGCGCACCACACAGCCTCAAAGAAATTGGGGCGCAGCACCGGCGTGTCGGTGTGGAAGGTAAACGGCAGGCCGCACTCCAGAGCGTCATGGCAGGCAGACACGCGACCGCCGCGCACGGGACCGAAGTTCTTAAGATGCACGTCGGCCCAGTACCAGATATGGCTGGCGAAAATCGACGGGATCATGTTGATCTCGGCCATCTGCTCGTACTGATCGCGGCGGGCAGTCTGGCAGTGGATCATGACCGGGTGCAGGCTCGCTTTATCGGGATTAGGCGAATCCTCCAGCGCGCGCTTGTACACGCGCAGGTACTGGTCGGCAGCCGCATCGCCGTTGGTATGGGCGAGCAGCTGATGATTGCCGTCGATGGCCTTGCGCATAAAGTCATACGCGGCCTTGTCGGTCATGGTGCCATAACCGCAGTAACCCTCGCCCTCATCGCCGGGAGTGTAGGGCTCGGTCATCCACGCCGTACGACCCTGGGGAGAACCGTCAAAGAACATCTTGAGGCCGCCGATACGGAAGTGACCGGTGTAGTCCTGCGAGACAAAAGGCTCGTGGTCGGCCAAGATTTTGTCGACATCCTCGCCGTACATGGGATAGCTCACGACGTCCATCTTGAGCAGGCCCTTGTTCGCAAGGCCGCAGAACAGCGCTGCGAAGTCGGCGGTGGTAGCACCCTCCTGGCAGGTGGTGATGCCGTTTTCCAGGTAGATGTCCTGCATCTCGCCGATCATGACGTCCATGTCCATCTTCTGACGCGGCTGAATCACGGCAAAGACCGGCCACATAGCGCCTGGCTCCTCGCAGTAACCGTCCGGCGTGCCGTCGGCCTCGCGGCCGTAGCGAGCGCCCTCGGGATCGGGAGTCTCGGCGGTAATGCCGGCAAGCTCCAGCAGCTTGGTGTTGGCAACAACCATGTGGCTCGAAGCGTGGACGGCGATAACCGGAATGGTCTCGCTCACGCGGTCGAGCACGTGACGGTTAGGGTGCTCATGCTCGGCCAGGGAATTCTGGTCGTAGGAAACACCCATGATCACGCCGTCCTCGCCAATGCCGCGCTGCTCGGCAAAGGCAGCCAGACGCTCGACGATCTCATCGAAATCCGCCGCGCCGTTAAGGTCGGCAGCCACGATGTACTGCGTGCAGCCAGAGATGTGGCTGTGGGGGTCAATCAGACCGGGCATAAGGCAGGCGCCGTTGAGATCAATCTCCTCGGCATCCTCTGCCTGAGCGCGAGCCTCCTCGAGCGAGCCGGTAAACGCGATGGTGCCGTCGTCTGCAACCAGCAGGGCCTCAAAAGTATCGCCCTCGCCGGTCATGGGAACAAAGTCGCCGTTAAAGTACAGCTTCTTCATGACCTACTCCTCCTCTTTGGAGAACTTCTTGATAGCAGGGGTGGTGGCCAGGCCAAGCACGATGATGGCAGCGCCCACGTAGTAAGCGAAACGCGTGGAGTTGAAGCGGGACTGGGCATTGATCTCGACCAGGGCGTCGCGCTCCTCATCGCTCATATCGATGTCCTCAATAGAAGCGCGGAAGTTCTCATCGGAGACGAGGTCGATATTGCGCTCGGAAATAGCGGCGACGGTGGACTCGGAAATGCGGGAATCGTTAGCGGCTGCATCCTTCACGGAGTTGGTGATACCAAAGAGCAGCACGGCACCCAGCAGGGCAATGCCGATGGCCTGGCCAACGTTACGCATGGTGGTCTGAATGCCGCCGGACTGGGAAGCGTCGCGCTCGTTCACGGCAAGGGCGACAACGTTGTTGGCCTGGGCGGAAACGATACCGGCGCCCGAGCCGGCAACAACGCAGCCAATGAGAATGCCCGGCATGGAAGCAGCGTCGAGCGTAACGGAGAACGCCATGATGATCAGGGCGGCGGCAAGGGTGAGGTAGCCGACCTGGATGACGCGACGCGGGTTAGCCTTCGGCATGAACTTGGGGATACCGATGGAGAAGGCGAAGGTCGGAACGCCAACGACGATGGAGAGCACACCAACGATAGCCGGAGACCAGCCAGCAACGAGCTGCAGGTAGGGGGCCATCAGAATGGACTGAACACCCATGAAGAAGAACGTGATGGCGGAGGCGGCGAGACCGGCGAGGACCTGCGGGGTCTTAAGGAAGGACTGGGGCAGCAGGGCAAAGCCGTTCTTCTCCTCGACCTTCTTCTCGACGTTGATCATAACGATGAGGATGATCACGCCCAGGACAGCCATGGGCAGGCAGGGGGAGATACCGGCGATGGTGAAGGGGCATGCCGGGAAGGGCTCGACGAGGCCCCAAGCGGAGATGCGGGACACGCCGACCAGGAACAGGAACAGGCCGGTTGCGGCAAGGGCAACGCCGACGCCATCGAACTTGAGCTTCTCATCGGACTGCTCGATCTCGGGCAGCTTGAAGGACAGCAGGAACACGAGTACAAAGTAGGCGGCGAGGACGAAGAACGTCACGCGCATGCCGGCGGCCATGAGCACGATCGAAAGCAGCAGCGGCAGCAGGGCGGAAAGGCCGGAGGCGGCGCCTATGCAGCCAAAGGCAAGCACGCGGTTCTTACCGTGATAGATCTTGGGAACGAGGCCCAGAACCGAGGGAATCATGAACGACGCGCCGAAGCCCACGAGGGTACGGCCGCCCCAAATGAAGACGGTCATGTTGGGGGAAACGGCAAGGACGACCTCGCCGGCGGCGCACAGCAGGGCGCCCATGCGGAAGTTCTTCTTCCAGCCGATGATGGTACCCATCATGCCACCGGCGATCATAAAGGCGCCGGCCATGAGGGAGTAGACCATGTTGGCGAGCTGGATGTCGGCGGTGGTGGCGCCGAGGTCCTGCGTCAGGGCGGTTGCGGCGAGCGAAAGGGCGCCGTTATCGCCCGAAGTGCCCATCTGGGCCAGGATCAGAACGAGAACGGGGAGAAGCATGAACTTCTCGGCACCCTTCTCCTCTGCCACAGCTTTAGCTTTAGCCATGTGTTGGTTCCTTTCTTTTCCGTTTCACGCGGGCATTGAACCCCTTTGAGCCCGCGCGTCTTGTCGAGGCAAATATAGGCTGGAGCGCAATACGGACGGCATCAGAGCCATTGCCGTAGATACGGTAATTCTGACGGCGGGCCTAAAGGGCATCTGCTTTTTCTCGTGAAAAGCAAAACGGCCGACCCCTTTGCTCGGGCCGACCGTTTTGAAGAGAAAGTTTGATTGTTGGAAAATCCTAGGCAGTCGCGGCGACTTCCCCAGCGTCGACGCCCGCGGTGGTGGCACCGATGACGACGTAGCCGCTCACACAGCCGGCAACAGCGCACATAACGCCCTTAAAGATCATCATGCCCGTGCGCGAAAGCGGCAGCGGGAGCACAAAAGTGCAAAGCCATGCAAGGGGCGTGGCAACTACAAGGGCAATGATGCCAACGACGATCGACAGGGGAATCGACTTTTTGGGCAGCTTGGCCAGCCAACCATAGCCTTCGGAATTGCCCGGGTAAACGCCCTTGTTGAAATCCATCTTGGTCAGCGGCACCACGCACCAGGTCAAAATGAGACCAAGCAGGGCGCCTGTCAGCGCAATCTCCTCGACAACCTTACCGGCGGCAAAGGTAATATCGGCGTCCCCCGCGTGCATGCCCATAAAGATGAGCGCGTTAACGATGCCGTTGACGATGCCGTAACCGACGATGCACTTGTTCTTAAGATAGCTCTGGTAGTCCTTTGCGGCGGCCATATGCCCTCCCCATTTTCGCAGTGTCATTTGAGTGGGGCCAGTGTATCCTCACGCATCACGCCCGCTGACCAGAAGGATTGCCGTTTTTACGGCAACAGCCACACCCCAAACCACCACAAAGGGGGACAGGCACCTTTGTGGTGGTTTTCAACATGGTGGGCTTTGACACCCCAGGGGCGGGCGATGCTACAATCTGGCTTGTACTTGAAACGCATCAAAGGGGCCGCTATGGCAAAGGTTAAAATCAGCGACGTCGCGCGCGAAGCCGGGGTTTCGTTGGGCACGGTTTCCAACGCACTCAACCATCCCGAAAAGCTGCGCCCCGAGACCCTCAAGCTCATAAATGAAACCATCAATCGACTGGGCTACCTGCCCAACCAAAGCGCTCGTCAGCTCGCGGGCGGCGCCACCAAGTCCTTTGGCCTGGTGCTCCCCCGTCTCGATCACGGCTTTTCGCTCCAAATCGCCAGCGGCGCCCACAACGAGGCCCGCAAGCACGGCTACGACTTGCTCATCGCCAACGCCGATAACGACGATATTCTCGAGGACCATTACCTGCGCTACTTTATGGGCACCCAGATGTCCGGCGTCATGGTTCAGCCCATGGCATCCCCCGACTGGCACCCCGCCATGACCAAGATGCCCGTGCCGATCGTCCATCTGGACATCCATTGCTCCGAGCCCGGCTACTACGTAGCGGCCGACAATGAGGCCCAGGGTCGCATCATTGCCGAACTTGCCATCGCCCGCGGCGCGCACCATATTGTCGTCGTCGGCCGAGCAGCATTTATGCAACTCACCCTGCGCGTCCTTGGCATTCATAAGGCGCTCGCCCTGCACCCCGATATCAAGATCGAAGTCATCGACGCCGGCGAATGGAATACCGCTGCCGACGGCTACGGCATCGGTGCCCAAATCGCCGAGCGCCCCGCGGACGAACGTCCCGATTTTGTCGTCGGCCTGACCGACGTGCTGGCCTCGGGCGTTATCTCGGCATTGGTCGACAAAGGCATCTCCGTCCCCGAGCAGGTTCGCGTGGCCGGATGCGACGGCAACCCGCTCGCTTGGAGCGGATCGGTCCCACTCACTACGGTAGCGCCCCCGGGCTACGAGATTGGCCGCAAGGGTGTCCAACTGCTGATGGAGCAAATCGAGAACAAGGCCCCGGCAAAGATCAAGCATATCCGTGTCGGCTCCGCAGTGCGTACCGTCACCGCAGTCGCCGCCGAGGATATCAACCGCCAAGAACTGGTACGTCCGTTCCTGCTGGAACGCGCCAGCACCCGGGCAAGCAGCCAGACCGACGCCACGGCCATCAACCTCGGCGCGTATCTATAGCACGCCCGCAAGTATGCTAAGTCGCCGCTCAAGCAAAAGAGGCCCGACCATTGCCGGACCCCTTTTGTTTAAGCGCAAACGTAAGCAATTGCTCGTTTCAACGCCGCAATTGTCTAGCGCACGGCCTTGACCGCCGCCGCCAGATCGAACAGCGTATCGAGCACGGCCTCGCAGCCATCCACCACGTCCTGCGGCAGCGGCACGATATCGGGGACGGCAAAGACATGGCAGCCGGCCGTAATGCCCGAGACGCAGCCGTTGCGCGAATCCTCGACCACGGCACATTCCTCGGGAGCAAAGCCCGCGCGCTCGCAGGCGAGCAGATACATCTCGGGGTCGGGCTTGCCGTGCACGACGTCCTCGCCACACGTTACCGTTTCAAACTTGTCAAAGAGGCCAACCATCTTAAGGTTGCGCTCGGCCGTAACGAGGCGCGACGACGTCGCTAGACCAACGTGATAGCCCGCAGCCAGCAGCTCGTCTAGGCACTCGGCGGCGCCGGCCTTAAGTTCCAGTTCGGTCTTGACCATCTCGTCGCGAATCTCCTTGTGGCGGACATAGACCGCCTCGGTGGTTTCGTGGCTGCCGTAATGCTCATCAAGGATGTCCATGACATCGGGCAGCGTGCGGCCGATAAACTGATGGATCAGCGCTTCATCAATCGCGAGCCCCAGCTCAGCGGCGCCTGCCTTCCAGGCCTTAATCCCCAAACGCTCGGTATCGACCAGCGTTCCATCCATGTCAAAAATAACAGCCTTGATCATATCGGTCCCCCATCGACTCTCGCTGTCGCGTTGCTGCAACTCTACCGCATTTGGCAACTTGTATATAACGTATATACCATATTGCACTTTCGTTACACAGATAGAAGTCTTATGGCAAGTAACGCATTAGGATTATAGTTTTCGATCGAGTACTCAACGATAAGGAACGTTTCATGATTTTAGACACCACGGCACCCGCAGAGGAGCTTCAAGACAAGCTATCGGCGCTCGAACAGCTGCTTTTGGCATACGGGCGCGTGGCTATCGGGTTTTCCGGCGGCGTTGACAGCAGCTTTTTGGCCGCCGTATGCGCCCGCATCATGCCTACCAATACCCTCCTCGTCCATCTCACCACGCCGCTCATCGGCACGCCCGAGCAGGCTTCGTTTGAGCAGTCCGTTGATGGACAAGCCAATGAAGGGGCGCATTTTAAGCTCCCCGTGCTCAATCTTTCGGTCGATCAGTTGCAGCTCCCCCAAGTAGCCTGCAACGATGCCAATCGCTGCTACCACTGCAAGCACGCTGGCTTTACCGCCATCGTCAACCACGCCAAGTCGCTCGGCTTTCCCACCGTCATCGATGGCAGCAATGCAAGCGATCGCGGTGACTACCGCCCCGGCATGCGTGCGGCAGAAGAGCTCGGCGTACGCTCACCCCTTATGGAGGTCGGCTTTACCAAGGACGAAGAGCGCGAGCTGCTGCGCGCATGGGGTTATCCCGTTTGGAACCTGCCGGCGGGAGCATGTCTTGCCACGCGCGTCCCCACGGGCGAGGAGCTTACGCGCGAGAAAGTCAATTTAATCCGCGCCTGCGAGGATTACCTGCACGATCTTGATCTGGCACAGGTACGCGCGCGCTTGATCGGCGGCTGCATGCATATCGAGGCCGCACCCGCAGATGTCGCCAAGATTGCCACCCTCGGCGGTGCCGCCGTCGACGACAAGGGCAAGACCCCGCTGCCCGCCGTTATCAAGTCCGCGCTGCGCGAACTGGGCTGCGACCATATCTCCCCCGAGGTCACCCCCTACATTCACGGCAACATGAATCTTTAAGTTACGCCGTTTTACAAACGGCGTAACCGCTCGGCGCTGCGCAGGCCCCGGGCACGACAATCTGACGTTCAACTTCACGGGCGCGACCAAAAGGTCAGCGCCCGCTTGTTTCACGTCACCTTACCGCACCCGGAGCCCGCTCGCTCGCATATGCTCAACCTGGACTGCGTTAACTGACCTGTCAATAAGGGACAGGTTTATTTTGGCAGGTTTTATCTGGGGAAACGCAAATAGGGCCGTGACACCCATACGGCGTCGCGGCCCTTTTCCTTGGAGAAGGATCAATTGATTGAACGGGATGACCGTTCTAGTCTTCGAGTCCGCTATTGATGAGCTCCGCAATCTCAACGGGATCGGTGCTCGCGCGCACCTTGTCACGGAAGCCGGCGTCCATCAGCATCACGGCAGCCTTGGAGAGCAAGCGCAGGTGCGTGGTTCCTGCCTCGCCGGCAGGCACGTACAGCGCGAGCGCAACATCGACGGGCACACCATCGAAGCTCGGCCATTCAACGGGCTCGACCAGCTTAAGCACGGCAACGCCCGGCGTGTGGATCGCGTCGCTTTTGGCATGCGGAACGGCAAAACCGGCGACAAGGCCGGTTTCGGCCTCGTTCTCGCGAGCAATGAAGGCGGCCTCTACGGCAGATGCGTCATCGGCAAAGCCGAGCTCGATGGCCTGCTCGGACAAATAATGCAGGGCGTCCTCGCGCGAGGCGGCGGTATACCCGATTGTCACTTGGTTGGCAGATACAAATCCCATGGAAACCTTCCTTACAACACGGACCTGACCGCAGCTTCGATGCCGTCGGCGTCCAAACCGTACTTGTGCAGCAAATCGACCGCAGGGCCGGACTCGCCATACACATCGCGCACGCCGACGCGACGCATCGGCACCGGATGCTGCTCCGCGAGCACGCCGGCAACGGCCTCGCCAAGACCGCCGACAATCGAATGTTCCTCGGCGGTGACCACGCGACCAGTCTTCTTGGCGCTGGCAACCACCAGGCGCTCATCGAGCGGCTTGATCGTGTGCATGTTGATGACCTCGGCATCGATGCCATCGGCAGCGAGCGCCTCGGCAGCCTCAAGCGCCTCGGCGACCATGAGGCCGCATGCGACGATAGTCACATCGGACCCCTCGCGCACGACCACGCCGCGACCAATCTTGAACTCATAGTCCTCGTGGTCGTTGATGACCGGCGTTGCCAGACGGCCGAAACGCATGTAGACCGGCCCCTCAAACTCATAGGCAGCGCGCACGCAAGCGCGAGCCTCGATGTCATCGGCGGGAACGATTACCGTCATACCCGGAATCGTGCGCATGAGTGCGATATCCTCGCAGCACTGATGCGTGGCGCCGTCTTCACCGACCGAGATACCCGCATGTGTGGCACCGATTTTGACGTTGAGGTGCGGATAGCCGATGGAATTACGCACTTGCTCGTACGCGCGGCCGGCGGCGAACATGGCAAAGGTGCTCGCAAAGGCGACGCGGCCCGTGGTCGCGATGCCGGCGGCAAGTCCCATCAAGTTGCTCTCGGCGATGCCGGCATCGTAAAAGCGCTCAGGATGAGCAGCCTTAAACTTACCCGTCTGCGTAGCGGCTGCCAGGTCGGCATCGAGCACTACAAAGTCATCGTGCTCATTGCCCAGCTCGACGAGCGCCTCGCCGTAGCTTACACGCGTGGCGACTTTTTTGACCTCTGCCATTAGAGCTCCTCTCCTGCTGCCGCGAGCTCGGCCATGGCCTGCTCAAACTGCTCGTCATTGGGCGCCTTGCCATGCCAGCCAACCTGGTTCTCCATAAAGGAGACGCCTTTGCCCTTCACCGTCTCGGCGATGATAGCGACGGGCACGCCGGTCACCTCACGAGCCTCGGCGAAAGCCGCCTCAATCTGTGCCATGTCGTTGCCATCGGCTAGCTCTATCACATGCCACTTAAAGGCGCGGAACTTGTCAGCGAGCGGCATGGCCGAGTTGACCTCATCGATCGTGCCGTCAATCTGCAAGCCGTTGTGATCGACGACGGCAACAAGATTGTCGAGCGCATGGTTGCCGGCAAACATGGCCGCCTCCCACACCTGGCCCTCCTCGCACTCACCGTCGCCCAGCAACGTGTAAACACGGTAGCCGTCGCCCCAGTGCTTAGCGGCAAGCGCCATTCCAACTGCAGCAGAGATGCCCTGACCGAGCGATCCGGTGGACATATCGATGCCCGGGGTGTCGTTCATGTTGGGATGGCCCTGCAGTCGGCTGCCAATATGGCGGAGCGTCTCGAGCTCTTCGACGGGAAAATAGCCGCGATTTGCCAACACCGAATACAGGCCCGGCGCCGCGTGACCCTTGGAGAGCACAAAGCGATCGCGATCGGCCTTGTGAGGGTCGGCAGGATCGATATTCATTTCCTCAAAGTACAGATACGTCATGATGTCGGCAGCACCGAGCGATCCACCCGGATGTCCCGACTTGGCCGCGTGAACCGCAGTCACGACACCCTTCCTGACCTCATTGGCGACCTTCGCCAGCTCCTGGTTGGTCATACGAATTCCTCTCTTGAGAACAACCCCGACACCGGATGACGCGATGCCGGGGCGATCCACTCGTTAAGCCTGAGCGACGACCTTCTGCCAGTCAGCCTCAAAAGAGGCGAGGCCCTGGTCGGTCAGCGGGTGATGCAGGCACTTCTTGAGAGCGGCCATGGGCACGGTCGCGATGTCGGCGCCAAGAAGAGCCGCCTGGGTCACGTGGTTGGGTGTGCGGACCGAAGCGGTGATGATCTCGACAGTGTCGTCGACGTTCTTGCCGGTCCAGTCATAGTTCTTGATGCAGGTCACGACATTGTCGAGCTGCGAGATGCCGTCCTCGGCGATGTCGTCAAAGCGGCCGACAAACGGGCTGATGTAGCGGGCACCGGCGTTGGCGGCCATCAGGGCCTGCGTCGGCGAGAAAACGAGCGTCATGTTGACACGCACGCCCGCATCGGCCAGCGCGCGGCAGGCGGCGAGGCCGGCCTCGCAGACGGGGAGCTTGACCACGATGTTGGGGGCGAGGGCGGCAAGGCGCTTGCCCTCCTCGATCATGCCCTCGGCCGTGGTGGCGGTAGACTCGGCGGACACGGGCAGGCCCTCGCAGAGCTCGGCGATCTTGAGCATATGGGGCTCAAAGTCGGCAAGCTTACCGCCGGTCTTGGCGTACAGGGACGGATTGGTGGTGACGCCGGCAAGGCAGCCCCAGCTCTTGGCCTCGGCGATCTCGTCAAGGTTGGCGGTATCGATAAAGAACTTCATGGTGCAAACTCCTTCGAAGGAATCCAAAACTCAAAAAATAGGACAAAGGGGATGTCCCTTTGTCCTATGTGCCGGGCCTGCAGCTGGGACATGCCCCAGGCCCGGCGTCGTGTAGGGAAAGCTACCTAGTCCTCGAGAGCCTTCTCGATGCGGCTCGTGACGCCCTTGAGGTTAAGACCGACGACGTACTGCTTGATCGGGCGCTTGATGTGCTCGATCACAAAGCGCTTGCCGTCGATGTCCTGAGCGGCGAGGTTGCGGTAGAGCTTCTCGACCTGCTCCTTGACCTCGGGATCGTTGAACGCGTAGTGGCCGGAGACATCCAGAATCTTCAGGCTGAGCTCGTCGTCGGCCAGAATGTCGTCAACCTGCAGGTTGACATCGTCGCCAGTCATCCACTTGCGCCAGCGCTCGGTCTTGATAGCCTTGACCAGCAGCGTGTGATACAGGTCGGAGGGATCGTCGCACAGGCCGTTGTCGACCAGAATCTGCTCGGTAGCGCAGAGCTTGAGGTAAGCGCGGGTCTCCTCGGTGCCATACTGCGGAGCAACGTTGGAGGCGGTCACGTGTGCCGGGATGTGCTCGAGCAGCGTCGCGTCGTCCAGGTAGTCGGCGTTGTGCTCCTTCAGGCCCACGCCATAGCGCTTGGCCATATCGGCGAGCTCGCGGGCGTTCTTAAAGTTGTAATGGCCGACCTGCTCGGTCCAACGGGTAAGCGTACCGGTCTGGCCGACGATAAAGGTGGGCATGGGGCAGCCGCGCTTCTCGAGCTCGGGCTGCAGCTGAGAAATGAACTCCTCGTACTTATCGGTAGAGGTCAAGCCACCATTGGTCTCCTCGGTACCGACCTCATAGGCAACCTCGGGCAGGTTATGCTCGCGACGGTACTGCTCGAGGTAGTCGATAAGGTCAATCGTGCGGCGAAGCACCACGTCGAGCGGAATAACCTTGCCGATCTGATAGGGGTCCTTGGTGGGGTCGACCATCAGCAGGTCAAAGCCTGCCTCCATGTCGGCGACAAAGGACTTACGGGCGAGCTCCATGGCCTCGTCCTCGGGCAGGTGGGCGTTACGCTCCTCGTCGCGCTGCCACGGACCGCCGTGATCGCGGCACAGGTAGTACGGACCGGTGTAACCCACCTCGTCGGCGACCTTCTTGATGTCGGCGGCAAAGCGCGTCTGGTCCCAACCGTTGACGTAGCCGGCGCCCATCTCGTCCATATCGACCTGGTTGCGGCTGGCGATAAACATGGGCGGGAAATCCTCGTCCTTGGCAAGCTCGAACACGGCCTGAATCAGGTTGGGGCTCATGGGGCCAATGCCGACCATGGTTGCGTGGTCGCCGCTATCCTGCAGCTTGAGCATGCCCTGAACGGCCTGGCGGATGGTGAGGTTGGACATTTTGTTCTCCTTCTCCAGAGGATTTTTGACAAAAGTTCCCTGGGGCCCGGGTTCGAGCCCTTTCAGTGCGGATGGATTTTGTTGTTTAGGGGCGGTTGCACGGAGTCAAATCCATCCCTCCGCACAACCGGAGTCCTTAAATGTTTACTTGGCCTGCTTATCGAGCGCGGGCTTCATGGCAATCAGGATTGCAGCGGCGACCACGGAGCCGATCACGATGTCCAGGCAGAACAGCGCGACGTTGTTGGTGGCCAGGGCGACGATAAAGCCACCGTGCGGGACGTAGCAGTCGATGCCCTGGAAGGCGGCGAGGGCAGCACCCACGGCAGAGCCGATGCAGATGCCGGGCAGGGTGTGGCCAAGGTCCTTGACCGCGAAGGGGATAGCGCCCTCGGTAATGCCGATGCAGCCCATGAACAGTGCGGAGATACCCATCTGGCGATCGGCGTCATCGAACTTGTTCTTGGCGATGAGCGCAGCGAGGCCACAGGCGATCGGGGGAATGGCGACGGCGACGCGGAACATGCCGTTGGGGCCATAGATGCCGGAGGCCATGATGGCCATGGTAAAGGTCGAAGCGGTCTTGTTGATGGGGCCGCCCATATCGAAGGCGGTCATAACACCAATGACCAGGCCCAGGACGACGGCGGAGCCACCCTGCAGGCTACCGAGCACGCTGGTGAGCCAATCCATCACGAAGCCAAGCGGCGTGGCCAGGATGTAGATGTAGGCCATGCCCAGGACGAGCGAGGTCAGAATCGGGATGATCAGGATCGGCATGATGGTCTGGATGGTGTTGTTGACCTTCCAGGTCTTCATCCAGCGGACAAAGTAACCGCAGATGACAGCCATGATCATGGCGCCCAAGAAGCCGGTCGAAACGCTGTTGCCGCTCGGGGTGACGACGGCGTTGTTGACCAAGTAGCCCAGGACAAAACCGGGGGCGAGCGCGGGCTTGCCGGCCATCGAGTAGGCGATGTATGCCGCAAGCACCGGGATCATCATGGAGATGCCGGCCATGCCGATGGTGTTAAGACTCACCATCAGCGGGTTCGTAACCTCCATGCCGTTGGCGCCGGCGGTACCGGATGCCAGCGAGAAGGCGAGAAACACGCCGCCGATAACGACGATGGGGATAAAATAGGAAACGCCGGTATTGAATGCATTGAGCAGCGTCTTACCAGGATCGGCAAAGATGGACTGCTTGGACGCCGGTGTCGGGGCCTGCGGGGCAGCGGAGACGGCCTTCTTCTCTGCCTTGGCCTCGGCCTTGGGCGCGTCAACGGCGCCGCCCGTCGCCTTGATGATTTCAACGGCCTGGTCGATAATCTTTACCGGATCGGCGATCACATCCGAGGTACCGACCTTCAGGAACTTGCCCTCGGCCATCTTCTGCTCAAAACGGTCCTCGTTCTCGACACCCACGTCGACGGACTCGAGCACCAGGTCGGCGGAATCCACGTCTTCCCGCGTCAGCTCGTTCTCGATACCCAGACCACCCTGAGCCTCGACTTTGCACTCGATGCCACGGGCGGCGCATTCATCCTGAATCGCCTTCTGGGCCATATACGTGTGGGCGATACCCACGGTACAGGCGGCAACGCCTACGATCTTCATTGCTTCCCTCTTTTCATAGAGTTGCGTGCGCAAGATACCGTTTGCGGAGGCCTCCGGAGCATCCCCTGCCGTTTGGACTTGCTGTCTTTTCGACAAGACCAATATAGGTGCTCGTTTTTCTTAATGCCAGCTTATTTCGGTAAACGCGCAGGTCAGAGCGTTGGTTATGCGATTTAGTTATGCGTTTAACCAAAAATGAATCCTGCGATTTTACCCTCGATTTCAAAAGTCAAGAAGTATTTGATTTTCTCGGTAGACGGCAGATGCGCATGCCGGTCACAAATTTCGACCCCACCCGTATACCTCATTTGTTGCATACTCATATGAAAGGAAAGGGTCGCTCACCGAAGCGTATCCCTCACCAAGACTCAAAGTCATCATGTTGGAAAATGCTCATCTGTCGGAAGGAGTCGCTGTGGCAAAACAGCGCGTTACGATCGCAGACGTCGCTCGAGAGGCGGGAACCTCGACGGCAAGCGTCTCGTATTACCTCAACGACAAACGAGAAAAACTTAGCGAAAAGACGCAGAACAAAATCGCGCGCGTCATTAAGGAACTCGGATACGTTCCCAATGCCCAGGCGCAAACGCTCACCGGCAAACAAACCCACGTCATCGCCATCATCATTTTGGATAACACCAACAAATGGGCGGGGCTCGTTCTCAATGGCATGGAGCAGGTCATGCTCCCCGCGGGCTATCAGACGGTCGTTTGCACGAGCAACTTTAACCCCGAGACCGAGCTCATGTACGTCGACAAGATGCTCTCGCTGGGCGTCGATGGCTTTATCATCCAACCCACGGCAAATTTCAAAGCCGTCCACGACCGCATTAGGCGCGCCGGCAAGCCGGTCGTCTTCTTCGACGCTGCCATCTATAGCCCGGGCACCAGCTGGATCAAAACCAACCTCTACGACGGCGTGTACAACGCCACGCAGGCGCTTCTCGATGCCGGCTACGAAGATTTCTTTTCCATCGCCGCCAACATGACCGAAATGCGCACCCGCATGGAGCGTTTCCAGGGATATGCCGAGGCGCTGGCCGCGAATGGACAGTTCTACAAAGCCATCCCCATCGATCACAACAAGCCGTCAATCAACGAGCTCACCGAATACTTTAAATACAAGTTCAACCCCGCCAAGCGCACGCTCATCTTCGTGCAAAACCAATGGGCGCTTCCGCGCGTCTATAAGGCGCTTCAGCCCATGGTCCATCTGCTCCCACAGCAAATCGGCCTTTTGGGACTCAACTGCGAAGACTGGACCAACCTCACCACACCAACCGTCTCCACCATCATCGAGCCCGTCGACCAGGAAGGTCGCGAAGCAGCCGAAATGCTGCTCGCCCTACTTGACGGTAGCAGCGAACCCGGCGAGCAGCGCATTCTCGAGTGCAAGCTCAACTGGCTCGACTCCACCTCGATCTAGACCGCGGGATAAATGAATCAGTAGCGTCTATCCCAAATCTTGAGTATTTGTTCGGCGGAGCGGCCCCTGCTAGCTCCTGCTAGACTGGTAGATTCCCAACCGTCCATCCAGGAGCCTCAATGTCGCGCAAGTCCGCCTACAAGCAAGCACTTTCCATCGGCACCGCCGTGGTGCTGGGGTTTGCGTTGTTTACGGGATCGCTCGACGGAGCGCCCAAGTTGTTGTCGCCGCAAAGCGATGAGCAGGCGACAGCTCTGGCCGAAAAACAAAACGAGAGTCCCAGCCGTACCGACGACGAGGCAGACCTGGTTGCCCGGCTCGAATCGGGAACAGCAAGCTCCGAGGACTCTCAAAATAGCCAAGACTCTGGCGATGGCTCCGATTCCGCCGCAACCGACACCGGTGACGACGCCTCCGCGGGCAGCGCTGCCACCCCCATCGACGAGGTGGAAAACCCCGACCTCAACCGCGCCCGCGGTGTTTATCTCAGCAGCATTCCCGACTACGCCGGCAACCCCTACGTTGCCCTGCGCGCCGACAGCACGCACCCGCTAGGTACACCGTCATTCACGCTCGACGAGTATGAGCGTGCCACCGAAGAGGGCTGCTTTAAAAAATTCTCCAAACTCGACAGCCTGGGCCGCACTCGCAAGGCGCTCGCCTGCGTAGGCCCCGAGTCGCTCGGACAGGGAAAGCGCGGCGATATCTCGCGTACCCATCCTGCCGGTTGGCACCAGCAGCGCTACGACTTTATTCCAGGCCAGAGCCTCTACAACCGCTGCCACCTTATCGCCTGGTCGCTCTGCGGCGAGAACGCCAATCGCAAGAATCTCCTCACCGGCACGCGCTATCTCAACGAGACGGGCATGCTGCCGTTTGAAGAGCAGATCCTCGACTACATCCGCGACACGGGCAACCATGTGCTCTACCGCGTCACGCCCATGTACAACGAAGAGGAACTCGTCTGTCGTGGCGTGCGCCTTGAGGCGCAATCGGTCGAGGACCACGGTAAGACCCTCTGCTTCCACGCGTACTGCTACAACCTGCAGCCGCATGTGCAGATCGACTACGCCACCGGCCGCAACCAGGCATCCGGAGACTAGTGCCGACTGCGCTGCCCGTAGCCCAAAAAATGATCCGTTTTCCTCCGTCCCCCAGGGATCAAATAAGGCCGTCCCGGTTACCCAGGACGGCCTTTTCGTCAGCACCTACATTGCAGGCAACGCCACACGTTACTTGGCGCGGCCCTCCTCATAGCGCTCGACCAGTTTGGCCTGAACGTCATAGGGAACCTGCTCGTAGCCAGCAGGCTTCATGGTAAAGTCACCCGTGCCGCGCGTGATAGAGCGCAGGCGCGTCGAATAATCCGTCAGCTCTGCCAGCGGCGCCTGGGCAATGACCACGGTGTCGCCGCGCTCATCGGTCTCCATGCCCGTCACGCGACCGCGCGATGCCGAGATGTCGCCCATCACGGCGCCGGCGTAGCTCTCGGGGATAGTCACCGTGATTTCCTCGATGGGCTCCAGCACCACCGGGTCGGCATCGGCGCATGCCTTGCGCAGGCCGATGCGAGCTGCCGCGCGGAACGCCATCTCGTTGGAGTCGACGCTGTGATACGAGCCGTCGTACACAGCCACGCGAATGCCCGTGAGCGGGTAGCCGGCAATGATGCCGTCCTTCATGGTCTCCTGGACACCCTTGTCCACGGCGGGGATCAGCGAGCGCGGAATACGGCCGCCCACGACCTCGTCCACAAACTCATAGCCATCGCTCGTGCCGTCGGGCCCAATGAGCGGCTCCACGCGCAGCCAGCAGTCGCCGTACTGACCGGCGCCGCCGGTCTGCTTCTTATGGCGGCCCTGGGCACTTGCCGTACGGCGAATGGTCTCGCGATACGGAATGCGGATCGGCACGCTCTTGGCCACGACTTTGGTGCGATCCTCCAAACGGTTGAGCAGCACCGAAACCTGCGCCTCACCAACGGCGGAGATAATGGTCTGGCCGGTCTCCTCGTCGCGGTCGATGCTCATGGTCGGATCGGCCTTGCAGGCCTTCTCGATAAACGTGTAGAGCTTCTCTTCGTCGCCGCGATTCTCGGCCTCGATGGCAATGCGGTACTGCGAGTTGGGGAACTTAAACGCCGCGGCCTCGACCTTACCGGTAATCGAGAGCGTGTCGCCCGTCTCGGCAGCCAGCTTGGGCGCCACGATGATGTCGCCGGCATAGGCGTGACCGACCTCGGTCATATCGCGGCCGCACATCACATACAGGTGAGCCAGACGGTCGCCCTTGCGGGTACGCGCGTTGATCAGCTCAAGACCCGGCTCAAGCGTACCCGTCAGCACCTTGATAAAGCTGATGCGACCCTGCTGCGGATCGGCCAGGGTCTTAAACACAAACGCCACCGGACGGTCATCGTCGCTCGAGATTTTGAGCGAATCACCGTCGATGAGCGGCATCTCGCCGTAGTCGGTCGGCGCCGGGAAGTACGTCGCGATGTCGTCCATCAGCGAGTTGACGCCCTGCTCCTTAATGCAATCGCCCGCAAAGACCGGCACAAAGATGCGCTCGGCGATCGCCTTCGACAGCAGGCCCTCAAGCTCCTCCTGCGTCAGCGTCTCCTCGCCTTCCAGGTACTTCATCATCAGCTCATCGTCGGCCTCGGCCACCAGCTCGCACAGATGGTCGTGGGCTTCCTCGGCCTGGGCACGATACTCCTCGGGAATCTCCGACTCAACTGCCTCGGCGCCGTTGCAGTGGCGCGCCTTCATACGCACCAGGTCGATAATGCCGTCAAAGTCCTCGCCCTCGCCCCAGGGGAGGGTCACGGCACCCAAACGCGTACCAAAACGTTCCTGCAGCAGGTTCATCGTGGTCGTAAAACTGGCCTCGGAGCGCGACAGGCGGTTCACGAACACCGCACGCGCCAGGCGCAGGTCCTCGGCGGCATACCAGAGCTTAACCGTCGTAGGCTGCGGGCCGGCCTCGGCGTCGACCACAAACAGAGCCGTCTCGCAGACGCTCATCGCGGCAAAGGCGTCGCCGATAAAATCGGGGTAGCACGGGGCATCGAGCACATTGATGCGCACGCCCTTCCAGTCGATCGGCGCAATGGTCGTCGAGATGGAAAACGCACGCTTGACCTCTTCGGGGTCATAGTCGAGCGTGGGCTTGGTGCCGTCGTGGCCGCCCAGGCGGGCGGTCTTGCCGGAAAGGTGGAGCATGGCCTCGGCGAGTGAAGTCTTGCCCACCCCGCCTTGGCCTACGAGCACCACGTTCCTTACATTGCCGGTCTTGGGAGCACCCATGATGACCTCCTTGCAGGGCCGCGCGCAATGCGCGACGCCAACGGGGAGAGTTCGCGGTCGGTGCCGTCCCGGGAGCAGCATGGCCGGCAGCCGAGCCGACTCACCCTCCAAATGTCCTATGCCACCACCCTACCCTCACGGGCGACCGTCCATGCACACCTTTCGGCACACGCATGAATACAGGCGGCGAGAGGACGGAGCAAGTATGGAAGGCGATTATTAAACCCCATCGATACAAATAAAAGCCGTCGCAGACCATAAGACCTGCGGCGGCTTCTTCTCAATACATAGCTGAGCCTAGCCCTCGATACGGCTCAAGAACTCACGGGTACGTTGCTCACGCGGATGGTCGATCACCTGCTCGGCCGGACCCTCCTCGACAATGCGACCGCCGTCCATAAAGACCACGCGGTCGGCAACGTCGCGCGCAAACTGCATCGCGTGGGTCACGATTACCATCGTCATATTCTGCGCGGCAAGGTCTTTAATGACACGCAGCACCTCGGCCGTTAGCTCGGGATCGAGCGCCGAAGTCGGCTCGTCAAAGAACAGAATCTCCGGGTCGAGCGCCAAGGCGCGGGCAATGCTCACACGCTGTTGTTGACCGCCCGAAAGCTCACATGGCACCTTGTTCTCGTTGCCCGTCAGCCCCATTTGCGCAATCAGCTCGTGAGCACGAGCTTCCGCCTGCTCGCGCGGGCGCTTAAGCACGCGGATCGGCGCGTCGATGATGTTTTTCATCACGGTATAGTGCGGGAACAGGTTGTAATTTTGGAACACCAGGCCGAATCGCGAGCGCGCCTGCTTGGGCACATCGCCCTTCGCATAGACCGCGCCCGAACCCGCATCCGTCGCAACGGCAAGGTCGCCAAACGAGAGCGAGCCTCCGTCGAGTGTCTCGAGCAGCGTGGCACACCGCAGCAGCGTGGACTTGCCGCCACCCGAAGGCCCGATAATCGCCACGACCTCGCCACGCTTCACCTCAAGCGAGATATCCTTGAGCACCTCATTGCCGCCAAACGCCTTGCGCGCGTTTTCGATTTTCATCACTGAGTTAGTCATGATAATAGTCCAGCTTCTTTTCGGCGGCGCCCAGCAGCATCTCGACCACAAAGTTAAAGACCCAGTAGATCAGCGCCGCGATCGCAAACGGCACCATGCTCACCTGCGAGGCGACCAGCGCCTTGGCCGTCGAGAACATCTCACCCACGCCAATGGCAAACGCCAGCGACGTGTCCTTGACCAGCGTGATGATCTCGTTGCCCATCGCCGGCAGAATACGCTTGGCGACCTGCGGCATCACGAT
The DNA here is from genome assembly GCA_900547765.1 of uncultured Collinsella sp. GTDB lineage: Bacteria > Actinomycetota > Coriobacteriia > Coriobacteriales > Coriobacteriaceae > Collinsella. The sequence goes on from URIA01000021.1 coordinate 29,777, forward strand.
ATACAGAAACGTCTGCACGCGCGAATAGCCCAGCACCTCGGCAGCCTCGTATTGACCGCGCGGAATGGACTGCAAGCCCGAGCGATAGATCTCGGCAAAGTAACCGGCGTAGTTGATGATGAACGCCACGACGCACGCCGTCCACTTGGAATCGGGCGTGAGCGAAATGCCAAACACGTAGTACGGGGCAAAGTAGATGGCAAACATCTGCAGCATGAGCGGCGTACCGCGCATGACCGAAATGTAGATGCGCGCAATCCAGCGAAGCGGCGCGATTTTGCTCATGCGCATAAACGCCACGGGGATTCCCAGCGGAATCGACCCCAGCAGCGTCAGCACAAACAACTGCAAACTGACCAAGAATCCCTGGCCAAGCATCTGCATCATGACCTGAATAGACATTACTTGAGCACCCAATTATCGAAAGACAAACCATAGCTTGAATATTTATCGCAGAGGTCCTTGACCGTGCCGTCCTCGTAGAGCGCCTTGAGCGACTCGGCTACAGCATCGGCCGACTTGGTGTCGCCCTTCTTAAAGCCAACGGCGTAGTGCTCGCTGGACAGCGGCTCATCAAGCTGCGTATAGGCATCGGGCTTGGCGGCAAGCTGATACTGGGCAATCGAAAGATCGCACGCCACGGCATCGACCGCGCCGCTCTCGAGCTGCATAAAGGCCGTGTTGTACTCGCCGATCGTGTCGAGCGTGGCAAACGTCGCTGCCAGATCCTTCTGGTCACCCTCAAGCACGTCCTGCGCAGCGGAATCAGTCTGGGTAATCACAGTCTTGCCGGCAAGATCGTCCCAGCCCTTGATGCCCGCATCCTTCTTGACCACCAGCACCTGCTCGTTGAGCATGTACGGCTCGGAGAACGTGTAGTCGTCCTCACGGCCCTCCATGGTAAAGCCGTTCCAGATGCAGTTGATGGCGCCCGAGTTAAGCAGCGTGTCCTTGGCATCCCAATCGATGGCCTCGTATTTGACCTCCCAGCCCTGCTTATCGGCAACAGCCTTGGCAAGATCGAGATCAAAGCCGGTGTACTCGCCATCGTCGCCCACAAAGCCGTACGGAGGATAGGACTTATCAAAGCCCACCACGAGCTTCTTGGACTCCGCAGCGCCCTTCACATCCTTGGCCGCGGCAGAGCCAGCAGCGGAGCCCTTGCCGGCACCACCGCCGCAACCGACAAGACCAAGGCCAAGCACCGTGGCGAGCGAGCCGGCTAGACCAACAAACTGACGACGAGACATATCGGCATTCATTGTATTCCCCCTTGATGGCACTTTAGTTAAGTAAAGTGAGTCATGTAACGTTCAGAATCATACACTTTAGCGTGATAGAGCACAAGGGAGGGGTTGCCCGCTGGGCTCCGGGGCGGGGGTTAAGTTTCCTGCTCTACAGTCCTGCTCACGACGGAGGCCACATTAAGTGGCCTCCTGTTCGTGCGGAACTCGCGATAAACTTAACCCCTGCCCCGGAGCCCAGCGGGCAATCATCGTTGTACCTATCACTGATACCAATAAACCGCTTGCATATCGTCTGTTGGCTTGGCACGGTACAATGCTTGTAGCTTTAAATTAATAAATTAGTGGGGTTAATTCATGGCAGAATCTCGTGCGGAGCGTAAGGCTCGTCGTGCTTTGATCGAAGCAGCTGAGGGGTCGGAGGAGAAATCTTCTACGAAATCCAAGTCTTCTAAAGCTGCAAAAAACAAATCGGCCAAGAGCAGGGCTAAGACCAAGCGTTCTGACTCTCGTCGAGGCGGAGACAAAGCGTCTCAGACTCGCTCCAAGCGTCCGCATAAAGATCCGGTTTCGCCTGCGCGTAAGGCTGTGGATCCCAAGTCTCCCTGTTCCATCATGAGAGCTTGTGGCGGATGCACGGCGCTCAATCGTCCTTATAAAAAGCAGTTGGCAGCTAAGCAGGCTGCTATGGAGGAGCTTTTTGCTTCGCTTTGTGAGCGTGAGGGCATTGCTGTAGATCCTATTCGTGGCATGGGTGTCACCCTGGGCGACCCGGGCAAATATCCTGCGCCGCGCGGTTTTCGCCATAAGGCCGCCACTCCCTTTGCTCCCGGTAAGGAGGGCGCTGTCCGTTGCGGTTTCTTTGAGCGCGGCACGCACAAGATCGTTGCCGTACCCGAGTGTCCTGTCGAGGCACCGGGTGCCCGTCAGATTCTCAACGGCATCGCACGCGAAGCTGAGCGGCTGCATATTCCCGCCTTTAATGAGGACAAGCATCTTGGTTTACTTCGCTATGCCGTCGTCCGCTGCGGTTGGCGTACCGACCAGGTCATGGTCACGCTCGTGACCGCTCAGCGCGACTTGCCGCATGCGCAGGAGTTCTTTGAGGCTGTCGCCGCACTCAATCCGCACATCGTCACCGTCGCCCAAAACATCAACGGACGTCCCGGCAACGCCATCCTCGGCGAGGAAACCCGCATTGTATATGGCGCCGAGTGCATGCGCGACCAGCTGCTCGGCTGTGAGTTCGATATCTCCCCCACCGCGTTCTACCAGACCAACCCGCAGCAGACCGAGCTGCTCTATCAGCTCGCGATTGACGGCATGGACCTGCAGCAGGGCGACGTACTCATGGATGCCTATTGCGGTAGCGGAACTATCGGCCTGTGCGCAGCTAAAGATGCCCAGAACAAGGGTATCGGCATTATGCTGCTCGGCGTTGAGCGCAACCCGGCGGGCATTGCCGACGCACGTCGCAATGCCGAGCTCAACGGCCTCACCCGCAGCGCTTGGTTTATGGCCGACGACGCCGCCGACTACATCCTGGATGCCGCCGACAACAACGAACGCGTCGACGTTCTTTCCATCGACCCGCCGCGCGCCGGCTCCACGCCCGAGTTCCTCGAAGCTGCCTGCGCACTTAAGCCGCGCCGCATCACCTATATCAGCTGCAACCCCGTAACTCAAGAGCGCGACCTTCACCAGCTCCTCGACGGAGGCTATCGCCTGCTCAAGATCACGCCCGTCGACATGTTCCCTCACACCGACCACACCGAAACCGTAGCGGTCCTCGAACGCCGCTAACCAACCTCAGTAGATTTTTGGGACAAGAAAGGGGGAGACCCGCCTGAGCCGCCCCCTTCGCTTGGTTTATAAACTCCGCTACATCCCATTGCGCAGATCGCACACGCCGGCTGCCGCCATCTCGCGCAGCAGCGTCTCGCGGTCGCGCGTCACGATCAAATCCAGCGGGAAGTGAATCTCGTCGAGCATCTTGCGCGCGTGATCGAGCTTGCCAATGGCCATGCCAATGTGGGCATCGGTTGACACGCCAATGCCCACGCCCAGCTCGGCGCAGCGCTCGGCGATCTTGCGGCATACGGCCCAATGCTCAGTGTCAACACCGTGTTCAAGACTATGGTTGTTGATCTCGATAATCTTGTGCTTGGCCTTAGCCGCCAACAGCACCTCGTCGATATCGAACGGCACACCCGAACGCCCCGTGTGACCCAGCATGAACACCTTGGGGTGCTCCAGGGCATTGATATACATCTCGGTCGTCTGGGCCAGCGTCGCGCCCTCAGCAATCTGCGGATTATGCACGCTTGCAACCAAATAATCCAAATTACGCGTAACCAAATCGAACAGCGAATGCTGACGGCTGTACGAATCGCCGGCAATATCGAGCGTGACAGGAGTGTCCTCGCCAAACAGGCTTCCGTCCAGCGAAACGATATCGGCCTCGGCACCACGCAGCACCAGCACGCCGCTCCAAATGCGCGGCCAGATATCCTGGTTGATAAAGAACTGGTAACTGCGCAGGTCATTGGGGCAAGCCGTAACCATAGAGCTCAAATGGTCGGCAGATCCGAGCACCTGCAGACCACGCTCTGCCGCCCAGTACACATTCTCCTCAATGGTCGAATATGCATGCGCAGAGAACATCGTATGGGTATGAATGTCACAAGAAAGCAGGTAGGGCATCAGGTCTCCTTATCTGGCACGGCCGTCGCTTATATTCATTGTACGCATAGCCTCCGATAGTCGTAAAACCACTCCATCCCAAAGACACAACGTCCATGACAACGGGGTCCGGCTTAACACCAAACCCCGTTTCACGTAAAACATTGTAGGCAGAGCGCTTTACTTTTAACGATACTCGTCCGCCAACTGTTTCCAAGCGGGTAGCGAATTGACAATCGTTTCGTAACTCACGCAATAGCCCAGGCGGAACCAACCCGGCATACCAAAGCTGTCCGAGGGAACCGCAAGCAACTCATACTTCTTTGCGCGCTCGCAAAACGCATTCGCATCGGGCTCGAGTGCCTTCACCCACAGGTAGAAAGCACCGTCCGGCTCAACATAGGTATAGCCGTAGTCCGCCAAGGCATCGGTGAGCGCCGTGCGGTTGCGAGCATAGGCCTCGACATCACTCGGCTCATCGATGCAATCGATAATCACGCGCTGGAAGAGCGCCGGTGCACATACAAAACCCAGCGTACGGGCAGCACCCGCAACAGCCGGCATCAGACGCGCAACCTGCGGATTGGTGTTGGGAACCAAGATCCACCCCACGCGCTCACCCGGCAGCGACAGCGACTTGGAATACGAGTAGCACACGATGGTGTGCTCGTAGATCGAGGGCACCCAAGGCACCTCGGCACCGTACACGATCTCGCGGTACGGCTCATCCGAGATGAGCATAATCGGATTCTCGGGATCGCGCTGAGCGTTGGCCTCGCGCAGAACATTGGCCAGTCGCGTCAGCGTGTTGCGTGTATATACGGCACCAGTCGGATTGTTGGGCGAGTCGATGATGACGGCAGTCGTCTTATCGGTAATCGCCTTGAGCACGTTGTCCACGCTCAGCTGGAACGTATCTTCATCGGCGAGCGCCTCAACACACGTACAGCCGGCCTTCTCAATCCAAACGCGATACTCCGGAAAGTACGGGGCGATAACAATAACCTCGTCGCCCGGGTTCGTAACGGCGTTGAGCGTACAGGTGAGCGAAGCCGCGGCACCCACCGTCATAAAGACGTCCTTACCCTCATAGTTCGTTCCAAAGCGGCGGTTGAGCGATTCGGCGACGGCTGCTCGACATTGCGGCAGGCCCGGAGCGGGGGTGTAGCCGTGCAACTGATCACTCGGCAGCTCCAGGGCCTTCTTAATCGACTCAGCCACGGCAGCCGGCGCCGGAACGCTCGGATTGCCCAGCGAAAAATCGAATACGTTTTCCGCACCGATCTGCGCCTTGCGCTCAAGGCCATAGCTAAAAATCTCACGGATGATGGAGCTTTCCGCACCGCGAGCATACATAGTTTCGTTGATCATCTGTTCCCCTTTCGCATAGGCGCTATTGTACGCTTTAGCCGAGCAAAGTGCCGCAGCAATGTTGATTGGGGACAGACTTAAATGCGTGAAAACGCTCATTTAAGTCTGTCCCCAATCAACAGACAGCCCCATATCGCTCAAAAGAAAAGGCTCTGTTAGACCAGGATTGACATACATGTGTCCCCACGGTGCCATATCGTT
>URIA01000022.1 GCA_900547765.1 uncultured Collinsella sp.
GGAGACGGCGAGTTAGCCGGCAGGTCGGCATGTCAATCCTGGTCTAACAGAGCCTAGTTTTAACGGCTTTGGCTCTATTTGGTGCCAGAGCCGTTTTCATTTACATGCCGGGGACCCCACATCCCCTTCTAAGTTGCGGTGAAATAGTTCCTGGATAAGCCGCAGAAGCTGTTATCTAGGAACTATTTCACCGCAACTTATTGAGGCCGAGCGGGCTGGGTCGATGATGGGTTCTGTTGTCGAAAGATGAGGGCAGCCGGTCAGGAGTCTGCGTAGGGTTTTGTGGTTGGAATACCGTAGCCGCGCATCATGGAGCCGAACGCTTTGACATCGTAGGTGTCTGAGAGCTTGAAATGAATGACGTTGTGGCCCATGGCACGCAGGTTCGCGTCGCGCACGAGGGCATCTCGATAGGTTTTTGCCGCAGCATGTTCCGGATCATTTTGGGCATCGTCCTCAAACTTGCCTAGTCCATGCAGCTCAGCCAGCATCCAAGAGCCGTTTGGCATTTGCCAGCCGTAATCTGCCAAATAATAGCCGGCGTTTCCAGGCCGAGTGATTTCAACCTGAAGTTCGGGAGCGGCAACTCCCGCCAGAATCATTGCCGCCCGCGCTTCGGATTCTCCACCGTTATCCGATCTGCCATCCATGTGTTCAAAAACGTCAAATGCACGCGCGATGCCGTGCAGTCCACGGCAGTTCGCTTGTGCATATGAACGCAATTCTTCACGCTCGGCACCGTACTCGCGAGCCAGCCCGTCGACATAGCCTAGTGCATATCGAAAGGCGCTCGTTCGGGCGATGTCGACCACCGTGCGATATGGATCCGTTAACGTAAACGGGCCGAGCTGCCATACGTCGCCCGGCCGCCAGCGTCGGTATTCAACGAATTCGTACATATCGCGTCTGGTGGAACGCGGCAGCAGCACTTGCACCTTGTCGAGAAGCGAATATGCAGAACCGATGCCATAGAGCAGTGCCGCCGTTGCTCCACAAAACACGGCATCCGGTTCAACGACCGCAATAGCGGATGCCAATTGAAAGATGCGATCTTCGACGCCGAGGTCATTCCAATACGCGGGATCAGCGTAGACATGGTTGTAGAGTCGAATAATCATCTCTTTTTGCATGAGCGCGTAGGCACAGCGTTCATCCCATTTTTTGGTAGCTACAAACAGATGCCCGCCATGATGGGCCTCGAATAACCGGAAGAACAGCTCTACTTGCGGTTTGGAACAGCGTTTATCATGACTCATTTTCGACCCCATGGTCTCGAGGGGGAGTGAATGACACTACGCTATCCCATATTTGGTCCGCCAGACCTTGCCATGAACTGACCAAAAGCTTGACGGGGCAGGTCAGAGTTATGAGTCAGAGCCAAACATATCGGCAAACGGTTGATTAGTGCCCCTCGGCGGCACTTAAAACCACCCTTACAGAAAGTTGCGGTGAAATAGTTCCTGAAAAGCTCGAATAAGCCTTAATCCAGGAACTATTTCACCGCAACTTAGGAAGGGATGGGGCTGAGGGGCGGGCGATGTCGTTGCCTGTCGGTTAGTGGCGACCGTGGTGGCGGAGCTTGTCGATGGTGGAGTCGGTGCTGCGGTTGCGGGCTTCGGCTGCGGTTTGGCGCTTGTGGCGGTAATCGATCATGCCTTGGATGATGGGTTTGCCAAAGCTCACGACATCATCGTTGTAGATGGCGGTTCGGGCTGCGAGGAGGCAGTCGGTAAAGTCCATATGGGTCTTGCCAAAGAGTTTGACGGCAAGGGCGACAACGGTGGGCTCGTCGACCATGACGTCATCGAGCAGCCTTTTCAAGGCCGCGGCAATTTCAACGCGGGGAACCTTATAGACGTCGCGCAGCGTAACCACGACGCGCGTGATGATTTCGGGGTAGACACGAGCGGTGCGCGTGGCGATGACCTTGGCGGCGCGCGGTGACAGGACCTCGTCGTCGTCAAGCAGGTAGCGTAGGATGACGGTCTCGTCGATGATGGTGCTACTCATGGATATCTACTTCCTCGGGACCCAAAATCGAATCGTCACTTTCTGTGGCAAGGTATTCAATCCAGGCATTGCGCTCCTCGGAGCGGCGATTGGGATCTCCATATGCTTTGAGCGATCCATAGGCGGCGGTGCCGTCCTTTGAGCGCACGGCGACCGGCTGAAAGGGAAGCTTGCGCATCAAAATGCTCTGCGCGACAAAAAGACGGACGGCCTCGGCGAGCGATGTGCCCATGGCGTCGTAGAGATGCTCGGCATGCTGCTTGTCTTCCTCGCGAATGCGCACCTGCAGGATGGCTCGTTTTTGAGTCGATGACATCACTGGCCCCCTTAATGAGCGTGCAATAGAGTCGGTCAAATGCGGCATATGCCGATACCTGAGCATCTTATAACGATTACTTTATTTCGCTCAAGTAAATAACCATAAACTTGAATACAAGCGTAGTACATCCAAAATGAGAGTGCGTAAAAATCTCTGAGGTGTACGCATGTAATACACTCACCTTTATAGCTTCTAGAGAATAATTCCAACCTGCCAAAACCCCTGCAATACACTCGTATTGCAGGGTCTATGCTCAAGTTTGCCACCTGCAACTGCGTATATTTAACCTGTATATCGTTGGAGGAATTCTATCGAAGTGCCTGTTTCGCCGCATGCATTCGATATGCCGATGCCAGGCCACGGGCGGCTTGGAGCAACGTCGACAGGGTCTCTCCGGCATGGGATTCAGGAGGGAGTGAACAACATGGGCAATAAACGAGTCGTGGCTGATTCTTCACGCTGCATTGGATGCCAAACCTGTATGGCGGCGTGCATCGAGGCACACGATATTCCCGGCAACATCGCCGCGCCGCGCCTGCGCGTGACGCGTACGTACGAGATCTCCGCACCGGTGGCTTGCCATCACTGCGAGGATGCCCCGTGCGCCAAGGCTTGTCCTACGGGTGCCTTGTTCTTTGATCCAAAGAACCATCGCATCGGCGTCAACGAGGACAACTGCATCGGCTGCAAGAGCTGCGTCATGGCATGCCCCTTTGGCGCCGTGAGCGTGGCGACCACGCAGGTTCCGGTCTTGATGGGCGACGTTCGCGTGGGTTCGCAGACCAAGAGCTTCGTGCTCAAGTGCGACCTGTGCGTGGACCGTCCCGGCGGTCCGGCGTGTGCCGAGGCGTGCCCGACCAAGGGCCTCACCCTGGTAGACGAGGAGCGCCTGGCAGAACTGACTGCCGAGCGTGCCCGCGCCACCATCGAAAACGAGGCGTAAGCGTTGGGGCGACAGGCCCAATGATTGTTAAATTAGTACCGAGTAATCGGTAGCAGAAAAAGGAAGGAGGGTGTCATGGAGAAGCATAAAGTGATCTGCCCGTATTGCGGCGCCGGTTGCCAGTTTAACCTCCTGGTCCAAAACGGCCAGGTCGTGGGTACCGAACCGCTCAACGGCATCACCAATCAGGGCGAGCTGTGCCTTAAGGGCATGAGCGGCTACGACTTCATCAACGACACCAAGATCTTGACTCCTCGCGTGCTGCACCCGATGATCCGTCGCACCAAGGGCGCGGACCTGGAGCGTGTGAGCTGGGACGAGGCACTGGATTTCACCGCATCTAAGATGCAGGCCATAATTGACGAATATGGTCCTAACGCCGTCATGACCACCGGCTCTTCGCGAGGCGGCGGCAATGAGGCGAACTACGTCATGCAGAAGTTTACGCGTGCGTGCATCGGCACCCACAGCGTGGACAACTGCGCCCGTACTTGACACGGCCCTACTGTCCTCGGTCTGATGGACACGGTTGGTTCAGGTTGCATGTCATGCTCCATCCCCGGTATGGAGGATGCGGGCTGCATTTTCCTCTTCGGCTATAACCCTGCCGATTCGCACCCCATCGTCGCAAGGCGTATCGTGCGAGCCAAAGAAAAGGGTTGCAAGATCATCGTCGCCGACCCGCGCCATATCGAAACTGCGCGTATCGCCGATATCTACCTTCCGATCAAGAACGGTTGCAACGTCGCGTTCCTCAACGCCTTTGCCAACTGTCTGGTCAACGATGGCCTCTACGACAAGGAATTCGTCGCCGAGCACACGAACGGCTTTGACGAATGGTGGGAGACCATCAAGAACTACACTCCCGAATCTGTACAGGACATCACGGGTGTCGAGCCCGCGTTGATCCATCAAGCTGCCGAGATGTACGCCACGGCGAAGCCCTCTGCCATCATTGGCTGGGGCATGGGCGTATGCCAGCAGAAGCAGAACCTGAAGACGGTGCACACCATCGCCTCCATCGCCTGCGTTGCCGGCCAGATCGGCAAACCCAATTCCGGCCTCGCGCCCGTGCGTGGCCAGAATAACGTCCAGGGCTCCTGCGATATGGGCATGCTGCCCAACCTGTACCCTGGCTACCAAAAGGTCACTGACCCCGCAGTGCGCGCCAAGTTTGCCAAGGCTTGGGGCGTGCCCGAGGAAAAGCTCCCGCTCGAGGAGGGCTACAAGCTCACCGACCTGGGCCACCTGGTCGACGAGGGCAAGGTGCACTGCTTCTACAACTACGGCGAGGACCCGGTGCAGACCGAGCCCGATTCGGCCGGTATGCGCAAGACGCTCTCCGAGCTGGATCTGTTCATTTGCCAGGACATCTTTATGACGCAGACGACCATGCTCGCCGACGTCATCCTGCCCGCTACCTCTTGGGGCGAGCACGAGGGTGTCTTTACCGCATCCGACCGTAGCTTCCAGCACTTTGACGCGGCTGTTCCGCCCAAGGGCGAGTGCCGCCACGACTGGGAGATCTTCGCGGACCTGTCTACGCGCATGGGTTACCCCATGCACTACGACAACACCGAGCAGATCTGGAACGAGTGCATTAGCCTGTGCCCCAACTTTGTGGGCGCGACCTACGAGAAGATGGCTCCCGAGGGCGGCTACGCCCAGTGGCCCGTCAAGAGCACCGATGTGAACGACCACGGTACGCCCGACATGTTCGCTGGTGGCAAGTTCACCACCAAGGACGGCCGCGCCAACCTGATGGCGCACGACTGGGAGGCGCCCTCCGAGCTTCCCGATGATGAGTACCCGCTCATCCTGTGCACCGTCCGCGAGGTCGGCCACTACAGCTGCCGCTCGATGACCGGCAACTGCAAGACGCTGGCACTGCTTGCCGACGAGCCCGGCTTTGTCCGCATGAATCCCGCGGACGCCCAGGCGCGCGGCATCAAGAACGGCGACATCGTCTCGATTCATAGCCGCCGCGGCCAGGTATACAGCCGCGCCGACGTGAGCGACCGCATCAACAAGGGCACGGTCTACATGACCTACCAGTGGTGGATCGGCAAGTGCAACGAGCTGACCATTCACAAGGTCGACCCGGTCTCGCATACGCCCGAGGACAAGTTCTCCGCCTGCCAGGTCGACGCTATCGCCGACCAGGTCTGGGCCGAGGGCGAGGTGGAGCGTCAGTACACCGAGCTCAAGCAGGCTCTGGTGGACGCCGCCGCTCCCCAGGACGTTGAGCCCGGCGCCGCCAAGTTCGACGACGAGACGCACGTGAATCAAATCGTGTAGTCCCGTTCTCGTTGGCTTTTTGGGCCGGGCGTCCCGTACGTTCGGGAGCCCGGCCCGTTATTTTGAAAGGAAGTGGGGATGAACCGCTTCATCGACATCAACCCGGAGAGGTGCATCGGCTGCGGAACATGCCAGTCCGCCTGTGCCGACGCCCACCGGATGCAGGGTCTTCAGGATACGCCGCGCCTGGCGCTCGTGAAGACCGGCGGTATTTCGGCCGCCCTTGCCTGCCACCATTGCGAGGGTGCCCCCTGCGCCGAGGTCTGCCCGGTGAATGCCATCGAGCACGATGGCGACCGCATCCACGTCAAGGAGCAGGAGTGCATCGGGTGCAGGCTGTGCGCCATCGCGTGCCCCTTCGGAGCCATCCATCCCGATGGCACATCTATCGCCGGTGTCGCAGGCATGTGCGACCCGACGCCTTCGTATCCTAAGTCCCTGAGCAGCCTGCTTACGTGGGCTCCTGGCCAGTACACCTGCGCTGTCAAGTGCGACCTGTGCGCCTTCGATCCGGACGGCCCGCATTGTGTGGCGGCGTGCCCCACCAAGGCGCTGACCGTCATGGGCGGCTCGGCCGATCGCGAACTCGACGAGGCCAAGCGCCTGCGCTCGATCGAAAACGGTCCGGTCGTCGACGTTACCGCTGTGGCCCAGGGCCTGTCCGAGAAAGCAGAAGGGAGCGTAAACAATGGATAGCATGACGCTGTTTATCGCATCGCTTGCCGTCTCGTGCATCGGTGCGCTCGCCTCGGTTCTGCTGATCAAGGCCGATAACGCCGCCAAGACCGCCGGCTGCCTAATCGGCGCCGTCGCCGCGGTGCTTTCGTTTGTGGCCGGTATCCAGGCCGTGCTGGGCGATGTCACGTCGGTCGACACCATCGTGTTCTTCCCGTTTGCCCATTTCCAGCTGCTGCTCAACCAGCTGTCCGGCCTGTTCGTGGCGCTCATCTCGGTGCTCGCGTTTGCCGGCTCGATCTACGGTCTCAACTACTTTGATGAGTACCCGGGCAAAAAGGGCCGCGCCGGCTTCTTCTTTAACACCTTCGTGGCGTCCATGATGCTCGTCATCACCGCCGACAACGTGTTTTGGTTCCTGGTCGCCTTTGAGCTCATGTCGCTGACCTCGTACTTCCTGGTCGTGATCGAGGAGAACGAGAACTCCATCCACGGCGGTTGGCTCTACTTTGTGATCGCGCACGTGGGCTTTGTGCTCATCATGGCGAGCTTCCTCACCATGACCAACTTCGCCGGCGGCTCGTTTGCCTTTGCGGATTTCCGCGCTACGCAGTTTAGCCCCGCGGTCGCATCCGTGTGCTTCGTGCTCGCCTTCTTTGGCTTTGGCGCCAAGGCCGGTATCATCCCGCTGCACGGCTGGCTGCCCAAGGCACATCCCGAGGCGCCGTCCAACGTGTCGGCCCTCATGTCCGGCGGCATGATCAAGATCGGTATCTTCGGCATCCTCAAGGTGGGCCTCGACCTGCTCTCCGCCTCGGGCGTTCAGGTCTGGTGGGGCCTTATGGTCATGGTCTTCGGTGCGATCTCGTCGGTCCTCGGCGTGGCCTTCGCCCTGCAGGAGCATGACATCAAGCGCCTGCTGGCCTATCACTCTGTCGAGAACATCGGCATCATTCTGCTCGGCGTCGGCGCCTCCATGGCCGCCATGGCGCTCAACTCGGTCGGCATCGCCGTCCTGGCTCTGATGGCCGCCCTCTACCACACGTTTAACCACGCGATGTTTAAGGGCGAGCTGTTCTTGGGCGCCGGTGCGCTGCTGTACTCCACGGGTACGCGCAATATGGAGAAGATGGGCGGCCTGTTCCGTCGTATGCCGGCTACGGCCATCTGCTTCCTTGTTGGCGCGCTTGCCATCTCGGCCATCCCGCCCTTCAACGGCTTTGTGTCCGAGTGGTTTACCTATCAGTCGCTCTTTAATGCCGCCATGCAGGGTGACAAGGCCGTCATGATCGTGGCCGTGTTCGCTGCCGTCGCGCTTGCCATTACCGGCGCTCTGGCCGTCACGTGCTTCGTCAAGGCCTATGGCGTCTCCTTTGCCTCCGCGCCCCGCTCCGAGGCCGCGGCCAATGCCAAGGAGGTCCCCGCCCCCATGGTGTTTGCGCAGGGCCTGCTCGCGGCCATCTGCGTCGTGCTGGGCATTGGCGCTCCCGTGATCGCGCCCGTGCTGGTCGATGTCGCCGCGTCCGTGCTGCATCCGTACGGTGGCGTATTTGCCGCCGAGGGCATGGAGCTCATGAACCAATACTCCGGCGCTGCCACCTCCACGCCCGCGATCGCTATTGCGCTCGTGGTGCTCGTCGGCCTTGCCTGCGGCTATCGCAAGCTCAAGACCGTCGGTAAGGTGCAGAAGTCCCAGCCGTGGGCATGTGGCTATGCTCCCAACGAGCATATGCCCGTCGTGGCCACGACCTTTGCCTCCGAGGTGTCCTGGTTTATGCAGCCGCTCTACACGCTGCGCGACCGCTGCACGGCCGTCTGCTGGTCTATCGCGCACCTCTTCCAGAAGCTCACCGGTGTGGCCGAGGCTGTGGAGCCCGTACCCGACAAGGTTCTCGTCGATGCCCCGCATAAGGGTGTCGAGAAGCTCGCCGACCTCGCGACTAAGCTCGAGGGCGGCAACTACAGCATCTATATCTGCTACATCGTCGCGGCACTCGTGGTGTTCCTCGTGCTCGCCGTGCAAATGGGTTAAGGAGGGGAGAGCATGAACAACATCGTACTTGCCGTTCTGCAGGGCGTGGTCGTTATGGTCGTCGCGCCGTTCTTCTCCGGTCTCGGTCGCGTGATCCGCGCCAAGATGCACAACCGTCGCGGCCCCAGCATCATGCAGGACTACCGCGACCTGGCCAAGCTCTTTGCGCGCCCCGAGTCCCAGAGCGAGGATGCGAGCTTTGCGCTGCGCATCATGCCGCCGCTGTTCTTCGCCGTCGCCTTTATGCTCGCGATGGGCCTGCCGCTCTTTACGGCACAAAGCCCCATCCCGGTCTTTGGTGACGCCATCACCATCATGTACAGCCTGGCGCTCGCCCGCTTCTTCTTCGCCCTCTGCGGTGTGGACTCGTCCAACGCCTACGCCGGTATCGGCGGTGTTCGCGAGCTGCTCATGAGCGTGCTCATCGAGCCGTCTATGCTGCTTGCACTGTTTGCCGCCGCCCTGGTGTGCGGCTCCACCGACATCGCCACCATGGGTCAGCACATCATGACGGGCGCGATCGACGCGCCGGTCGCCGTGATCCTCGCCGGCATCGCCTTTGCGATTGCCTGCTACATGGAACTCGGCAAGCTGCCGTTTGATCAGGCCGAGGCCGAGCAGGAGCTTCAGGAAGGTCCGCTTGCCGAGCTTTCCGGCCCGTCGCTTGCGATGGCAAAGCTCGCCATGTCTATGAAGCAGGTCCTGGTCGTCGCCTGGTTCTGCGCGATCTTCGTCCCCTGGGGCGAGCCCGCGACCGTGGGCGCCGCCGCCGTTCTGGGCGCAGTCATCTTCCTGGTGAAGTGCCTGATCGACTTTGTCGCGTGCGGCGTGATCGAGAACTCCTGCTCGCGCTCGCGTTTTAAGGTGCTCGGCAATCAGACCTGGGCCGTCGTGGGCATCGCCGTTCTGGCGTTTGTCTTCGTGGTCGTCGGCGTGTAGGAGAAGGGAGAAACAATGTCATTTGCAGTCAGTCTGTCCCTTCTCGGCTTGGTCGCTATCGCGGCCCCGATGGTGGCCTCGGTGCTCGTCGCCCTGTTCCCCCGTCCGTACGCCAAGTGGTTCAGCGTTTTGGGTGCCGCCGTCTCGACGGTCTGCACCATCGCCCTCGCCGCGAATTTCGCTGGCGCCGGCATGCCCGACACGCAGGTCCCCCTGATCTCGTTTGGGCAGACCCTCGTCATGGGATTCACTTTCGATCGCATGAGCACGCTGCTCGCGCCCGCCTTTGTGGGTATCGGCCTGCTTGTCGTGATCTATTCGATCCCCTATATGAGCGAGAATAACCGTGAGCATCCCGACGCGCCGCGTCGTCGCTTCTACGCGTACCTCGCGACCTTCATCGGCGCCATGGCCGGCCTCGTGTACAGCTCGACCCTTTTGGGCCAGCTCGTGTTCTTTGAGATCACGGGTGCGTGCTCTTGGGGCCTCATTAGCTACTACATGACGCCTACGGCCAAGAAGGCCGGCATGAAGGCCCTGATCATCACGCATATCGGTGCACTTGGCCTGTATCTGGGCGCCGCCATCGTGTTTGCCCACACCGGTACCTTCGCCATTACCGCGATTGCCGGCCTCGACGCCAAGCTCAAGGCTATCGTCCTTTTGCTCGTGCTGTTTGCGGCCTGGGCCAAGTCCGCACAGGTTCCCATGTACATGTGGCTGCCTTCGGCCATGGAGGCGCCGACGCCTGTTTCGGCCTACCTGCATGGTGCCTCGATGGTTAAGGTCGGCGTGTGCGTGTTCGCGCGTGCACTCGTCTCTGCCGGCGAGATTCCCGAGATCGTGGGCTGGGTCGCCATTATCGACGCCATGGTCACCATGCTCTTTGGTTTCCTTATGTACCTGCCGCAAAAGGACATGAAGCGCCTGCTGGCCTTCTCCACGATCGCCCAGCTCTCCTATGTGTTCTTTGGTCTGGGTCTTTCGGTCTTTGGCAGCCAGCTGGCCTTTGATGGCGCCGTGTGCCACATCTTTAACCACGCCTTCGCCAAGACGCTGTTCTTCCTGATCGCCGGTTCGTTCTCCTTTACCCTCGGCACGCGTATGCTGCCCAAGCTTCGCGGCATCGTAAAGAAGTACCCGATCTCGGGCGTGGGCTTTGGTGTCGCGGCGCTCGCCATTGCCGGCGTGCCGCCCATGAACACGTTCTTCTCGAAGTTCCAGATCATCGCCGGCGGCTTTTCTGTGGGTGCCGGCAACGTTGCGATCCTGGTTCTCGTGTGCATTATGGTCGCCGAGACCGTCGCCACCTTCGCCTGGTTCCTCAAGTGGATGGGCTATTGCCTGCCCGGCGAGCCGAGCGACGAGGTCGCTGCGGGAGCCCCGCTTCCCCGCGCGATGGCATTCGTGTTCATCGTGCTCATCATCATGGTTATCGTCAGCGGCCCGCTTTCGGCCAGCTGGATCGGTTAGGAGGTAGAACGACATGGGTTATTCGATCGTCAACATCCTTGGCGGCCTTCTGATCGTCACGTCCACCATGGTGGTCGTCTCCAAGAACATCAAGCATGCCATCAGCTGGTATGCAGTGCAGTCGCTGGTGCTCGTGGGACTGCTCGCCACGCTCGGTGCCACTACCGGTGCGCAGGAGCTGCTTATGTGGGCCGGATCTGCCTTTATCACCAAGGTCGTCCTGGTCCCTTATATCCTCAACCGCGCATACAAGAAGATGGGTGAGCCGAGCGACGCATCGCTCAAGGCCGGCCTTAAGCCCGCATGGGCCATCTGCATCATCGCCGTCGAGGTCGCGATCTGCTTTGCTGTCGTGACGCAGATTAGTCTGCCCACGGCCGAGGTCGCAACGCCCGCGCTCGCTATTAGCTTCGCTCACTTCTTTGTGGGCCTCACCTGCATCATCTCGCAGCGCAACATCATGAAGCAGATCTTTGGATACTGCCTTATGGAAAACGGCAGCCACGTGACGCTCGCGCTTTTGGCCCCCACCGCTCCCGAGATCATCGAGATCGGTATCGCCACCGACGCCATCTTTGCCGTCATCATCATGTCCATCGTCCTGCGTCGCATCTGGGACGACTCCCACTCGCTCGATGCGCGCGACCTGTCCGAGCTGAGGGGGTAGTCCATGGAAACGTTGATTCTCGCCCTGCTCGCGACTCCTTTGGTGTTCTCGCTGGTCATGGCGTTTTTGCCCAAGAATACGTCCTATAACGTATTTGCCGGTCTCAACCTGGTCTCCGTCGCAGCCGTCCTGGTGCTGTCGATTATGACGGCCGGTGACGTCCTTATGAGCGGCGACACCGCGAGCGCTCTTGGCCTGTGGTTTCACCTCGATTCGCTGGGCGCCATCTTTGTGCTGCTCATCGGCTTTATCGGTTTTCTTACGGGGCTGTTCTCGCTGCCCTATGTAAAGGCCGATATCGAGGAGGGCTCCATGCCCGCCGAGCGCGCCAAGCAGTA
This sequence comes from uncultured Collinsella sp., assembly GCA_900547765.1. Taxonomy (GTDB): domain Bacteria; phylum Actinomycetota; class Coriobacteriia; order Coriobacteriales; family Coriobacteriaceae; genus Collinsella. The sequence goes on from URIA01000022.1 coordinate 11,695, forward strand.
TTTTGCGCTGTTTAGCCTGTTCGTGTTCACCATGCTGCTCGCGTGCCTGTCCAACAACATGATCCTCACGTGGGCCGCCGTGGAGGCAACCACGCTTTCCACCGTGTTCCTCGTGGGTATCTACAAGAACAAGACGGCCCTCGAGGCTTCTTGGAAGTATGCGATGGTCTGCACCGCCGGCGTGGCCTTTGGCCTGTTCGGTACGCTGCTGATCTACGCCAACGCCGCCGACGTGATTCCCAACGCCCACGAGGCCGCATTCCTGTCGTGCGTGCTGCCGTATGCCGACCAGTTCGACCCGACGCTCATGCGCCTCGCCTTTGCGTTTATCGTGATCGGCTTTGGCACCAAGGCCGGCCTGTTCCCCATGCACACTTGGCTGCCCGATGCCCACTCCCAGGCCCCGAGCCCTGTCTCGGCCCTGCTTTCGGGCGTGCTGCTTAAGTGCGCCATGCTTGTGATCATGTGCTTCTACGGCTTTACCATCCAGGCCGTGGGCGCCGAGTATCCGCAACTTTTGCTGCTGATCGTCGGCACGCTGTCCATTTTGGTGGCGGCACTTTCTATGTTCCGCCAGGACGACCTCAAACGCCGCTTTGCGTACTCGTCTGTGGAGAACGTGGGCGTTATCGCCCTGTGCCTGGGTATCGGTGGCCCGCTGGGTATCGCCGCGGCCCTGCTGCACTGCGTGTTCCACGGCTTTACCAAGACGCTTGCCTTCTGCGTGTCCGGCAACATCCAGCACGCCTTTGGCACGCGTAGCCTGGCCAAGATCCAGGGTGTCGTCGAGGTTGCCCCCGCAACCGCCGCGCTCGCCATCTTGGCGCTGCTCGGTCTTGGTGCCTTCCCGCCCTTTGGCATGTTTATCTCCGAGTTCCTGACTTTTGTCGCCGGTGTTACCGCTGGTCCCATGTGGTTGGTCGTCGTGGTCGCCCTCGGTCTTACCGTGGCCATCTCCGCGCTCACCCGCATCGCGCTCAAGTCGGTATTCGGTCATGCGCCCCAGGGCATGGGCAAGCATGAGGCCCCGGCGCTCATGCTTATCCCCGAAATCATCCTGGCCGTCATGATCTTGTGGTTTGGCATCGCCACCCCGCTGCCCCTCGTGCACGGTGTGGAGACCGCGACCGGCATCGTGCTCGAGCAGAGCACCGAGGAACTTCACGCGACGCCGATGTACCGCGCTGTGTTCGGTACCGAGACCGCTCAGAGCGAGGTGGAGTAACGAATGATTGAAACTGAGAACAAGGTGTATACCCGCCGCTGCGAGAGCCATGTCGAGGCCCTGCGCCGCGCCGTTCCGGGCTGCATCGAGAAGGTCGAGTGGCAGTGCGAGGACCAGCTGACGATTACCGTCAAGCAGGACAAGCTGCCCGAGGCCGTCCACTACCTGTACTACGAGCGTTACGGCTGGATTCCCGTGATCATCGGCAACGATGAGCGCAGCCTGTGCGGCCGTTACGCCGTGTACTACGTCATCTCCATGGAGGGGGAGGACCCCGGCTGGGTGACTGTGCGCACCGAGGTCGATCCCGCCAAGATGACGTTCCCGTCCGTGACGCCGTTCGTCCCCGCCTGCGTGTGGGGCGAGCGCGAGCTGCGCGACATGTTCGGCCTGATCCCCGAGGGCCTGCCCGATCGTCGTCGCCTGGTACTGCCCGATGACTGGCCCAGCGGCCTGTACCCGCTGCGCAAGGACTCCATGGACTACCGCTTCCGTCCCGCTCCCGCGAGCGACATGGAAAACTACGAGTTCTTGGCCGATACCAAGGGCAAGGAGACGACGCTCGTCCCCATGGGCCCGTTGCACATTACCTCCGACGAGCCCGGCCACTTCCGCCTGTTCGTTGAGGGCGAGACGATCGTCGACGCCGACTACCGTCTGTTCTACGTGCACCGCGGCATGGAGAAGGTTGCCGAGACGCGCCTGAACTATGACGCCGTGACGTTCCTTGCCGACCGTATCTGCGGCATCTGCGGCTGCGCCCACTCGGTGGCCTATGCCGAGGCCGTCGAGCGCGCCCAGGGCATTCATGTCCCGCCGCGCGCCCAGTACATCCGCGCTATCATGCTCGAGGTCGAGCGCCTGCACTCGCATCTGCTCAACATTGGCCTGGCGTCGCACTACACGGGCTTCGACTCCGGCTTCCAGCAGTTCTTCCGCGTCCGCGAGAAGTCCATGGACCTGGCCGAGAAGCTCTCCGGTCACCGCAAGACCTACGGCCTCAACGTGATCGGCGGCGTGCGTCGCGATATTTTGGCCGAGCAGAAGCTCTCCACGCTCACGACCATCCACCAGCTGCGCTCCGAGGTTCAGGAGCTCGTCGACGTCTTGCTCTCCACGCCCAACTTCATTGAGCGTACGAGTGGCATCGGCATCTTGGACCGCAAGATCGCACGCGACTTCTCGCCGGTCGGCCCGCTCATGCGTGGCTCGGGCTATGCCCGCGACGTGCGCTTTGACCATCCCTTCGACGGCTACGCCGATCCGGACGTCCAAAAGATGCACGCCGCTACGGCAGACACTTGCGATGCCTTCGGCCGCACCGCCGTCCGCATCCAGGAGGTCTACGATTCGATCGACATGATCGAGACCATGCTCGAGAACTGCCCGTCGGGCCCCATCCTCACCACGGATTGGGAGTACACCCCGCACAAGTACGCCATCGGCGCCACCGAGGCGCCGCGTGGCGAGGACGTGCACTGGGCCATGCTCGGTAATAACCAGAAGTGCTACCGCTGGCGCGCAAAGGCCGCCACGTACAGCAACTGGCCGGTCCTGCGCTACATGTTCCGCGGCAACACCGTGGGCGACGCGGCGCTGATCGTCGGCTCGCTCGACCCGTGCTACTCCTGCACCGACCGCGTGACGGTGACCGATGTCGCCGCCAAGCGCGACCACGTGCTCGACAAGGAGCAGTTCGAGAACGTCTGGCGCGACAAGTCGCCGCTCGCGGGCGAGGGCACCATGGCCGCTCCGCTCGATGAGGAGGCGCTCTAATATGCTGAAGCTTTGGAAGGTTAACGCCAAGGCCGGCGACGCGACGGTCAAGTACCCGTTTGCGCCGTTCCCCACCAACAAGGACATGCGCGGCAAGCCCGAGCACAATGCCGAGCTCTGCATCGCCTGCGGTGCCTGCGGCGTGGCGTGCCCGGCCGATGCCATTCGCATGGATACCGACCTTGCGGCCGATACCATTACCTGGTCGATCGACTACGGCCGCTGCATCTTCTGCGGCCGCTGCGAGGAGGCCTGCCCCATGGAGGCCATCAAGCTCACCGAGGAGTTTGAGCTGGCCGTCATGAGCAAGGACGACCTCACCAGCAAGAGCGTCTACACGCTCGAGCACTGCTCGCGTTGCGGCAAGCCGTTTGCCCCGCATAAGGAGATCGACTACGCCAAGCGCCTGCTGCAAAAGGCCGGCGGCATGGAGGCGGAGCAGGCCGCCCGTACCGTCGGTATGTGCCAGGAGTGCAAGCGCGAGCTCGACGCCCTGCGCGCCGCCTCGGCCGTAAAGACCGGCAACGCTGCTGGCATGGCTGCCAACGAGACGCTTGCGTCCGGCGAGCGCCAGGGCCCCGGCATGGAGTATCTGGGCGGCCACGGCGTGAACCCGGAGTATATCGACCGCGAGCTCAACCCCGATGCGCCCGAGATTCCCGCCGGTCCTGCACCGGTCGAGGGCATCATCATGGATTTTGATACGAAGGAGGAGTAACCATGGCCGAACCCACGCTTTTGCCCGAGCGGCTTCAGTACCGCCCGACCAAGATCGAGCTCGACGAGAGCATCGAGAAGGCCAAGGCGACCCTTCTTAAGAAGATCAAGCGCTCGGTGTACGTCTACCGCGTTGACTGCGGCGGCTGCAACGGCTGCGAGATCGAGATCTTCGGTTCCATCACGCCCGTCTTCGACGTCGAGCGCTTTGGCATCAAGGTCGTGCCTTCGCCCCGTCACGCCGATGTGCTGCTGTACACCGGCGCCGTGACGCGTGCCATGCGCATGCCGGCCCTGCGCGCCTTTGAGGCTGCACCCGATCCCAAGATCGTGGTGTCCTATGGCGCGTGCGGCTGCACCGGCGGCATCTTCTACGACAACTACTGCGTCTGGGGCGGCACGGATAAGATTCTGCCGGTCGATGTCTACATCCCCGGCTGCCCGCCCAGCCCCGCGCAGACCGTCTACGGCTTTGCCATGGCGCTCGGTCTGCTGGACCAAAAGCTCCATGCCGAGACCACGGTGGAGGCCGCCGGCGAGCAGGCCGATATCCTGCACCCCGGCGTGCCGTACAAGCTGCGCGTTGCCATCGAGCGCGAGGCTCGCGCCATGAGCGGCTACCGTTACGGCCGCGACCTGGCCAACGAGTTTATGGATACGCTCGAGGGCGCGCCCAAGGGCGACATCCGCGGTGCCATGGCGCTGCTCATCGACAAGCAGGACGATCCGCGCCGCGTCGAGGTGTACTCGGCGCTGCAGGATCTGGTGTTGGCCGGAGGTCGCTAGATGGAGCTCACGGACCGCTCTGGTTACTTTGCGGGCCCCGGCATGCTCGGCGGCTCCTTTGGCGATGCCTCGCGCGCAAGCGACGAGGCCGCCGAGGGCGTCGCCGACCCCTGCCTGGGCGATGCGCCCGACCAGGTGGTCTTTTACGAGCTCACGCGTAAGTTTGTGGAGACCGAGGAAGACGTTCCCCAGGAGGCCTGCGACGTGCTGTACTACACGCTCGCCGTGGGCCACCACACCGGCGTGCTCGACTGCTTTGAGCCGCGCTTGTCGGTGCCGGTGGATGTGTTCTATTCGCTCGTCGACGCGTTGCCGGAGGGGGAGGCTCGGACTAAGTTTGAGGCCATCCGCTCCTTTGGCGAGTGCCAGCTCGACAAGGTGGCGGTGCCGTCGCTGCTCGAGGCCTGCGATGCGCTGCTCGACGAGCGCGGTTTTCGCGGGTCGGCCAAGGCCGGCATCTCGGTGTTCGACGACGACTTTGGCCTGCATGCCCAGCAGGTCGCGTTCTTAATGAAGTTTCGCGATCTGGTTGAGCGCGTGCGCGATGTGTCGGGCGTGTATCTGACGGGGAGGTTGCAGTAATGGGTCGCGTTATGGATGGACGTGTGAACGGCGCCCCGTTTGCGGGTATCGTGCTCACGGCGGGAAGCGTGCTGCGTGCCGACGATGCCGCCGGCCCCGTGCTCTCCAAAAAGATGGAGGACGCACCCATCGCCGGTTGGTACACCATCGACGGAGGCCAAACGCCCGAGGACGACATCATCGAGGTCAAGCGCGAGCGTCCGCCGCGTCTGGTCTTGGTCGATGCCGCCGACATGGCGCTGCCCGTCGGCGCCATCCGCTTGCTCGACAAACGTGATGTGGCCCGCAAGTCGATGTTCACCACGCATTCGCTTCCCTTGTCGATTCTGATCGAAGAGATTGAGCAATCGTGCGAAGATATCGTCTTCATAGGGATTCAGCCGGGCGATACGGAGTTCTATAACCCCATGTCCCCGGGGGTCTTTGAGGCCGTCGACGCCGTGTATGACGCCGTGGCCGCCAACGACTTTTCCCACTTTGTCCGCTTGGGGCAGGAGCTATAGGAGCGCTTGTCCCTGCTGATTAGGAAAGAAGTGATTGACATGGCAGATTCCAAGGCAGAATATCCCGCTCCCGATTGCCTGGCGCCCGCCGCGATCGAGGCCAAGACCGAGACCGCCGGCGTGACCAAGGCTAACCTGCCGGTCGCTAAGGCCTTTCTGTTGGCAATGTTCGCCGGTGCGTTTATCGCCTTCGGCGGCCTGTTCTTTACGGTGTTTTTGAGCGACAGCACGCTGGGCTGGGGTGCCCAGCGCGTCGTGGGCGGCCTGTGCTTTTGCCTGGGCCTGGTGCTGGTGCTGGTGTGCGGCGCCGAGCTGTTTACCGGCAATTCGCTTATGGTCTGCGCGCTCAAGAGCAAAAAGATCACCCTGGTTCAGATGCTCAAGGCCTGGGTCGTCGTGTGGGTCGGCAATTTTGTCGGCGCTCTGTTCATCGTCTTTTTGGTGTACATGGCCGGCATCTATAAGCTCAACGGCGAGGCGGTCGCCAACTCCATGGTGAGCGTCGCCGCCGGCAAGGTGACGATCGACTGGGTGACGATCTTCTTCCGCGGCATCCTGTGCAACATCTTTGTGTGCCTTGCCGTGTGGATCGGTACCGCCGGCAAAACCGTGGTCGATAAGGTTGTGGGTATTCTGCTGCCGATCTCTGCCTTTGTGGCCTGCGGTTTTGAGCACTGCGTTGCCAACATGTACTTTTTGCCCATGGGTGCCGTGATGCATGCATGCGGTTATGGTGCCGACGTCGCCGGTGCCGATGCACTCAACGCCGCGGGCATTGCGTTTAACCTGTCCGCCGCCACGCTGGGCAACATCGTGGGCGGTGCGGTTCTGGTCGCGCTCGGCTACTGGTTTATCTACGCCAAGAAGTCCGAGGCGTAAGGTACCGTCTGTTTGACGTTGGGCCTCCCGCGGGGCGTTGCCGTGCGGGAGGCTTTTTGGGTCTGGGGCTCGTTGCCGGGCTTTTGGCCTGTTGTGTTTGGCTGATGAAAGGGGTAATCGAGATGGCATCTGCTGTGAAGCGTGACGGTCGCGCCGTGGTGACCACATGCGGGGGATGCTATGCCGATTGCGCCTTTGCGGCACGCGTTGAGGATGGGCGTGTGGTGGCTAAGTTGCCGGTGCCGGGGCATCCGTGCGCGGCGCGTGCCCTCTGCGCCCGCGGTCGGCATCGCCTGGCAATGCCGTTTGACGAGCGCGATCGCATTGTGCACCCCATGCGCCGACGAGCTGATGGTTCGGGGTTCGATGCGATTTCGTGGGATGAGGCGTTCGCGCAGATCGCAGCGCGCCTTGGGGAGATTGTTGACGGGCATGGTCCCCGTGCGCTGGGCATGACGCTCGGCGTGCCCTCGTTCGACCGCTACTGGGCGTATCGTTTTATGCATGCGCTGGGCTCGCCCAACGTATACGGTGCAGACGGTGCCTGCGAGGTAAGCCGACTTACGGGTTGGGAGCACAGCTTGGGCTATAGTCCCGCCTCCGACCTGGCGCATACCGATTGCATCATGTACCTAGGGCGTTCCATTGTCGATTCATCGACGATGGGGGCCGTTGATGCGCTCAACGATGCCCGTCGCCGTGGGGCGAAGATTATCGTGGTCGACCCCCGGCGCAGTGGCTCGGCTGCGCTTGCCGACCGCTGGCTGCGCGTGCGTCCGGGCTGCGACTTGGCCTTGCTGCTGGGCATTGCGCATGTGCTCATTGCCGAGGGCCTGTACGACCACGAGTTCGTTGCCCGCTACACCACAGGTTTTGACGAGCTGACGCAGGCGGCCCGTGCTTGGACGCCCGAGTGGGCCGAGTCGATGTGCGACGTGCCGGCCGCAGAGATCGCCGCCACGGCGCGCGATCTGGCTGCCGCCGCGCCTGCTGCCGTGGTGGACGCCGGTTTTCATGGCGGCATTGGCATCGCGTATGCCAATAGCACCCAGACCGCGCGCGCGATTTGTCTGGTCGATGTGCTGCTGGGCTGCATCGGACATGCGGGCGGTGCCCTCAACCCGCCCACGCCGCTTGCGTTGGGCGACCTCGATCCCACGCGCTTTGCGACGCCGCTGGTGCCGCGTGGGCCCAAGCTAGGGTCCGAGCGCTATCCACTGGTCGATCCGGTGCGCGGCCTGTGTACGACCATCGGTCAGTCGATTCTTGCCGGCGATTTGCGTGGACTTATCGTCTATGCCAGTAACCCCGGTGCGGGCTATGGCAATGCGCAGGCTTGGTTGGGTATTTTGCAGCAGCTCGACTTGCTCGTGACCGTTGATATTCGCTGGTCCGAGACAGCGCGCGCTTCTGACTTCGTGCTGCCCGACGTGACGTATCTGGAGGCCGACCGTGGCGTGGGAACGGTGATAGGCACCAACGATGCGCGCGTGTTCTACCGTAATGCCGTGCTGCCCGTTCAGCATGACGACACGCGTCCCGGTCGGGAGATCTTTGCTGGTCTGGCACAGGCGTGTGGTGTGGGCGAGTACTTCCAGTTTACGTCTGACGATCTGGCGGCTGCCCAGGTGGCGCCTTTTGGGATCAATCTGGACGAGCTCAAGGAGCGCGGCTGGGCCGACACGGGTGTTGCGTTGCCGTCGCGTACGGGCGAGCCGGCGATTCCCTTGGATGGCGGCAAAATTGCGTTGGCAAGCGACGTATGGGAGCGAGCTGGTCTGGGCCGCGTTCCCGGTTGGATCGCGCCCATGGTGGAGCCCGGTCCGGGGATGTTTCGCCTCATTAGCGGCAACCGTCCCTTTGAGTCGCACACCTTGCGAAGGCTTGCGGCCCAAGGTGCCGCTGAGGCTGGATCGGACCTGGATGCCGTGCAGATGAATGCCGATGCCGCCGCTCGCATGGGTATCGCCAATGGCGAGGTCGTCGAACTTGTGAGCGACCTGGGCCGCGATCGCGTGCGCGTAGAGACGACGCCCTATCTGCATCCGGCGTGCATCTTTACGTCGGCCGCCCCGGGTGGGCGTTCGTTTGGCTCCGATGCCGGTGGCGCTCAAGCCTTGGGCGTGGGCCCGCTCGACCATACGCCGTTGCGCTGGGATCCGTTGACGGGCGCCGCACTCACCCAGGAAAACGCCGTTCGCGTGGAAAAGATTGCGGCGCGCGAGGATAATAACGAGTAATTGATTCAGCTGATGTATTCGACTGATCTACGTTTCTTTTGAAAGGCCGCACATGAGCGATAGCCAGAACATGTCCGATGAGGTACGCGCCCGCCTGCGCGCCATTCCTTCCGTCAACGAGCTGCTTGCCGAGTGGCCGGTGGTGAAGGCGGCGGGGGAGACCTGCGACGCGGTGGTCCATGCTGCCGTGTCGGCTGAGCTTGACGAAGAGCGCGCCGCGATTCGTGCCGGTGCCGCTCCGCGTTCCAAGCGCGAGCTGGCCTCGGCCATCGAGTGGCGTGCGCATCGCTCCGCGCTGCCGAGCTTGCGTCCCGCCGTAAACGCTACGGGTGTGGTTATCCATACCAACCTGGGTCGAGCCCCGCTCGCGGAGTCGGCCGCCAAGGCCGTGGCCGAGGTCGCGCGCGGCTACAGCACGCTCGAGTACAGCGTGGACACCTGCTCGCGCGGGTCGCGCAAAGAGCATGCCGCGCAGCTCATCCGCTCGCTTACCGGTGCCGAGGACGCGTTGGTCGTCAACAACAACGCGGCGGCCGTGCTACTGGTGTTGGCAACCCATGCCGCGGGCAAGGAGGTCATCGTCAGCCGTGGCGAGCTCGTCGAGATCGGTGGCAGCTTCCGCATCCCTGATGTCATGGCGGCCTCGGGTGCCAAGCTCGTCGAGGTCGGGGCCACCAACCGCACGCATTTGAGCGACTACGAGCGCGCCATCACGCCCGATACGGCCATGATTCTCAAGGTCCATCCTTCCAACTATCGTATCGAGGGTTTCCACGAGGAGGTAGGTTCTCGGGAGCTTGCGGCGCTTGCTCACAAGCATGGCCTGCTGTTCTACGAGGACCAGGGCTCGGGCGCGCTGTTGCCCGACGACATCTTGGTGCGCGGCGGCGAGGAGCCCACACCGGCTTCGGTCGCGGCGGGGCTCGATATCGTGTCATGCTCGGGCGATAAGCTGCTCGGCGCCGCGCAGGCGGGCATTATCATGGGTCGTCGCGATCTGGTCCAGGCCTGCGGGTCGCATCCGCTTATGCGTGCCCTGCGTCCGGGCAAACTGGCTCTGTCGGCGCTCGAGGCCACGCTGCGTATCTACATGGATGGCGCCGATGTTGCCCATCGCGATATTCCGGTGCTCAGCATGCTTACGCTGCCGCAGGCTCATCTGGAGCGCCGCGCGCGTAAGCTGCGCGAGCTGATGGTGGCGGGTCTCGATAAGGCCGGCTGCCCGTGTGCCGTGCAGGTGGAAATCGTCGAGGAGTCGTCGACCCCCGGTGGCGGCTCGCTGCCTACCGTGGAGCTGCCCACGATGTGCGTTGCCGTGCGTCTTGTTGACGAGCGCCTGTCCGTTGACGCACTCAAGCGCTCGCTCGTCCAAGATTTCGACACGCCGGTCGTCACGCGCACCTCGCACGATCGCATTCTGTTTGACGTCCGCACGCTCGTGGGCGACCGCGATATCGAGACGGCGGCGTCGACGCTTTCCGCGTGCGTTGCCAAGGCGGCGCGCCGATGAGTGGGGTCGAAGCGTTGGTGGAATGCCCTGTTATCGTTGGAACGGCGGGCCACGTCGACCACGGTAAGTCGGCACTGATCGAGGCGTTGACCGGCAAGAATCCCGACCGTCTGGAGGTTGAGCGCCGTCGCGGTATGACCGTGGAGCTGGGCTTTGGCGAGCTGGCGTTGCCGAGTGGCAAGATCGTTGGCCTGGTCGACGTGCCGGGCCACGCGCATTACTTGCGCGCCATGGTGCAGGGTGCGACGGGCATTGATGTTGCCGTGCTGGTGGTCTCGGCCGTCGAGGGCGTGATGCCGCAGACCCGCGAGCACGTGCATGTGCTGGAGCTGCTGGGCGTTACGCATATGGTGGTCGCGCTGACGATGTGCGACCTGGCCGATAGCGAAATGATTGAGCTGGCCGAGCTCGACGTGGACGATTTTCTTTCGGATACCGTGTTTGCGGGCGCGCCGATGGTGCCGGTGTCGTCCAAGACCGGCGCGGGGATCGATGACCTGCTGACTGCGCTCGACGAGCAGGTTGCCGCTTGCTGGGATGCCTGCCGTGCCCGCGCCGAGCTCACCGATGCCGCACCGCGTCTGCCTATCGACCGCTGCTTTACGATCAAGGGCGCCGGTACCGTGGTGACGGGAACGTTGCACGATGCGCCCGTCGCGGTAGGGGATGAGCTCGTCGCGCTGCCGTCGCGTACGGTCTGTCGCGTGCGCGGGATTCAGGTGCATGGCGATACGCCGCGGGCGTTGCCCGGTCAGCGTGTGGCGCTCAACTTGGTGGGCGATGCCGTCGCCACGCTCGATCGCGGTGAGATGCTCGGCGTGGCGGGCCGCTTTGGCCAGACGATGCGCTTCATGATGGCGTTTACGTATTTGGGCCGCGAGGGAGCCAAGCCGCGTGTGCTCGAATCGGGTGCGCGTGTGCACGTGATGGCGGGTACGGCCGAGGTTGTCGGTCGCATCATGTTCATGGAGGGCGAGGCCCCCATGGCGGTGGGCGAGACCCGTAATGTTCAGGTACGCTTGGAAAACTCGCTGCCGCTACGTGCCGGGGACCATGCCGTGGTGCTGTCCTATTCGCCCGTGATGCTTATTGGCGGCGGGCGTGTGCTGCTTTCGCGCTGCCGTCGCTCGCGCGAGCTTGCCGAAGGGGAGCGTGTGCTGTATGCAGCGCTCGAGTCCGGCGATATCGCGGGCGGTGTGGGCGCTTGGCTGGCGCTGCAGACGCTGCCGGTTACGGCGGTTGATGTTGCCGAGGCTTTGGATCTTGGTATCGGCGAGGTCGATGCCGCACTGCGCGGGTTAGTGGCGCAGGGCGTTGCTTGCGCGCTTGCTGGCTCGGATGGCTCGCTGTATGCAGATTCTTCCGCGCTCGACGCCGCGATGGATGCCTTGGCGACGACCCTGTCGGCCATGCACGCGGCGGCTCCCAAGGAGACGGGCTTTACGCCCGGCGCCGTTGCCCATGCTGCGTGGCCTGCCGCTGATGAAGCCGTTGCCGCGGCTCTGATTGCCGAGGGCTGCTCGCGCGGCGTGTGCGCCGCCGAGGGCGCCGAGGTGTTCGACCCGCACTCTGCAGCCGCCGCAGCGCGTGTGGTGCGCGAGGCTTGCGAGCGCATCGTCGCGCTGCTTGACGAGGCTGGCCTGGATGCACCGGCGCTTCCCGAGGTGGGCGAGCAGCTGCAGCTTGATCGCGACACCATGACGCGTGCCCTGCGCGAGCTTTCGCTCAATCGCTCGATCGTTAAGGTCGAGCGCGACGTTGCCCTGTCCGCTGCCGCCGAGGCCCATGCGCGCGAGCTTGTTACCGCCGCCATTGAGGCAGCCGGCGGTGCTGCCACCACGAGCGTACTGCGCGAGGCCCTGGGTGTGTCGCGCAAACGTGCCATCAGCATCTTGGAGCACCTGGATGCCGTGCGCTTTACGGTGCTCGACAAGGATGCCGGCGGCCTGCGCTCCCTGCGCTAGATTGGCTGCTCGGCCCCGCCCCATCAGTTGCGGTGAAATAGTTCCTGTTTTCCGGTTTAGATGCCTCTTCCAGGAACTATTCCACCGCAACTTCTCGTTCGTCTTTTTGGGATGGGGCCTGCTCGGTTTGGTAAAATATCGCCGCACTTGGGAACGGATGGGCTCCGGTGGGCTCCGCGGTCCTCAAAACCGTTGCGAGGCGTGCAAAACGTCTTGGATGTGTTCGATTCACATACGTTCCCGCCATACGCTACCAGCGCTTTTGTGCTCGCGGTCTTGCTGCGTGCCGCAAAAGCGCTGTTTTGTTTTTGCAGGAGCTTTTCGTGGCGCCGCTATTTCGGCGGCGGTATTTAGCTTCGTGCACCGGGTTTTGAGCATACCGATGGGGGTGGTTTGCCGTATGACTACCGTAAGACGGGCCGATCTTTCTTGTGTCGTCCAGGCGGGCGGGTTGTCGTCGCGCATGGGCTGCGATAAGGCGCGCATGGCGTTTTGCGGCGAGCCGCTCATCGAGCGCGTGCTGGGTCGGCTGGCGCCAGTTGCCGGCGAGTTGGTCGTGACGACGTCGCGCCCTTGCGAGCTTGCCTACCTTGAGGAGCTTATGTTTGATGGCCTGCGCCCCCGCGTGGTAATGGACGTCGACGGTCCCGCCGGTGCCATGCGCGGCATCGCGAGCTCGTTGGCCGCGGCTCGATTGCCGCTCGTGGCGATCGTCGCCTGCGATATGCCGTTTGTCTCGCCGGAACTCATCGGCGCGCTTGCCGATCGTGCTGAGGCCGAGGCGCTCGACGTGTGCGTGCCGCGCGAGGAGCGGGGGATTGAGCCGCTTTGCGCCGTCTGGCGCCGTGACGCGTGTGCGCCGGTCGCCCATGAGCTGCTCGCCTGCGACCGCCAGCGCATTCGCTGCCTGATCAATCGAGTTCAGGCTGGTTATATGGATGAGCCGCAGATCGTTAAGGCCGCGGGCTCGACGCTCTGCTTCGAGAACGTCAATACGCCCGAGGAGTTTGCGGCGGCCGAGTTACTCGCCTAGACGATTGGAGTTGCCATGTCTCACGATATTTGCCCCGACACGGGAGAGCCTTGCACTTGCGATAGTTCCGAGCCCTGTACCTGCGGCTGCGGTGGCTGTGGACATACTGCGGAAGAGGAAGCGGCCGCCGCGGCGTATCGTGAGGCACACCGCGAAGGCCCGTCCGGCGATGCCCTCGACCACGAGCGCAAGATCATCGTGTCGTTCGACAGCACTTTCGATGTGATGGAATGCGAGCAGCTGTGCCTTGCCGCCGGTGTGCCTGGGCGCATCATGCCATTGCCGGGCTCCATTACTGCCGGCTGTGGGCTTTGCTGGGCCATGCCGTTCTCCGGCGATGCCCTCGCCGCCTTCCGCGCTGCCACCGAAGGCCGCATAACCCCCGCCGACTACCATCAGCTCGTCCTCTAACCACCAACACCACCACATTGGGGACAGGCACCTTTGTGGTGGTTTGGAACACGTGGACGAAACAGGTTTGAAACACAGGTTTTGCACGTCAGGCACTCAAAAACGCTTCTACCTGCATCGTAATCAAAACGAAACATCTGCCCGTCGGCTTATGCGAAACTTTGCCGCAACAGTGCGATATTATCCATACACGATAAAGCTCGCGGCGCATGGGGTGCCGCGACCGACATTTTTCTTTCCATCAATTGGAGGAAGCATGAGCTACACGCAGAAAGTTCTCGAAGAGCTCAAGGCCCGCTATCCCGAGCAGCCTGAGTTCATCCAGGCCGCGACCGAGATTCTCGGCACCATCCAGCCGGCGCTCGACGCCCACCCCGAGTACGAGGAGGCCGCCCTGCTGGAGCGCCTCGTCGAGCCCGAGCGCATCGTCATGTTCCGTGTTCCCTGGGTCGACGACCAGGGCAAGGTTCAGGTCAATCGCGGTTACCGTGTCGAGTTCAACTCTGCCATTGGACCCTACAAGGGCGGCTTGCGCTTTAACCCGACGGTCACCCTGGGTATGCTCAAGTTCCTGGGTCTGGAGCAGATCCTCAAGAACAGCCTGACCACCCTTCCCATGGGCGGCGGCAAGGGCGGCTCCGACTTTGACCCCAAGGGCAAGTCCAACAACGAGATCATGCACTTCTGCCAGTCCTTCATGACCGAGCTCTATCGCCACATTGGCCCCAACACCGACGTTCCCGCCGGCGACCTGGGTGTTGGCGGCCGCGAGGTTGCCTACCTGTTCGGTCAGTACAAGCGCCTGACCAACGAGTGGACCGGCGTCCTTACCGGCAAGGGCCTTTCCTTTGGCGGCTCGCTCGCCCGTACCGAGGCCACCGGCTACGGCCTGGCCTACTTTGTGGACGAGTACCTCAAGAGCCGCGGCGACTCCTTCGAGGGCAAGAACGTCGTCGTTCATGGCTCCGGCAACGTCGCTATCTACGCCGTCCAGAAGGTCTCCCAGCTCGGCGGCAAGGTGCTGGCCTGCTCCGATACTCACGGCTGGGTCGAGGATCCCGACGGCATCGACTACACTGTGCTCGAGCACGTCTACAACAAGAAGCGCTCCGGCCACGACAAGGGCGTTACGCTCGCTATGTACGTTGACGAGAAGCCCAACGCCGTGTGGCACGAGGGCGACGGCCGTGGCGTTTGGCAGCTGCCCTGCGACATCGCGCTGCCCTGCGCTCGCGAGAACACGCTGCTGCTCGAGGACGCCCAGGCGCTCGTTGCCAACGGCTGCAAGGTGGTCGGCGAGGGCGCGAACATGCCCACGACCATCGAGGCCACGACCTACTTCCAGGAGAACGGCGTCGCCTTTATGCCCGGTAAGGCTGCCAACGCCGGCGGCGTGCTCGTGTCCGGCCTGGAGATGAGCCAGAATGCCGAGCACCTGTCCTGGACCTTCGAGGAGGTCGACGGCAAGCTCGAGCAACTCATGCGCGGCATGTTCCACAACGTGGACGACACCGCCAAGGAGTACGGCCAGGAGGGCAACTTTGTCATGGGCGCCAACATCGCCGGCTTCCTGAAGGTCGCCGACGCCATGCTCGCCCAGGGCGTCTGCTAATTCTTCGCTCGACATAGCATGTGATGAGGCTCCCAGCTATCTGGCTGGGAGCCTTTTCTATCCCGGAGGACTCCTCATAACTTGCGGTGAAATACGGACTGTTTAGCGTCCCAGAACGGCTAATCAGTCCGTATTTCACCGCAAGTTATGGATGGGTGGGTGGATTTTGTCCTAAAACGGTGTGCGGCCCCTCGTTTGGTACACTTAAAAGTACTGGACAAGTGGAGAGATGGGGGAGAACGTGCTCAAGTTCGGTACCTACGTCCGTGTTGGAAACGCGGCCGAAGCCTATGAGCTCTTGCAGAAAAACCGCAACAACAAGATTGTGGGCGGCGGCATCTGGATGCGCCTGGGTTCGCGTCGCGTGGCGACGGCGATTGACCTTTCGGCCTGCGGACTCGATCAGATCGAGGAGACCGAGACCGAGTTTCGCATCGGTGCCATGTGTACCCTGCGCCAGCTCGAGCGCCATGCCGAGCTTAACGCGCTTGTCAACAATGTCTTTGAGTTCGCCGTCCACGACATCGTGGGCGTGCAGCTGCGCAACACCGCCACGGTGGGCGGCAGCATCTACGGTCGCTTTGGCTTCTCGGACGTGCTCTCCGCCTTCCTTGCGCTCGATTCCTATGTTGAGCTGACGGGCGCCGGCCGCGTGCCGCTCGCCGAGTTCGTGGACATGGGCTACGTGCGCGACGTGATCGAGCGCGTCGTGGTCGTCAAGCACGATTACCGCGCAAGCTACGAAGCCGTGCGCAAGGCCGCGACCGACTTTCCCTCGCTGAACGTCACCGCCGCCTGGTGGGACGGCTCCTGGCACGTCACCGTGGGTGCCCGCCCGCTGCGCGCGACCCTGCTGCAGGGCGAGGCATGCGGCCTGGTGAACGAGCAACCTTCCGAGGACGAGCTGCGCGCCCTGGCCGCGTCCGTACGCGCGCTGAGCTATGGCACCAACCTGTGGGGCTCGGCTGACTACCGCCGCCGCATCTCGGCCCCGCTGGCGATTCAGGCTGTGCGTCGCGCCGCCGGCATCGAGCTTTCGGCCGCGCTTGCCCGCGAGCTCGAGACCGTGCAGATCCCTAAGTTCGCCACGGACGAGTATTCCTGCCGCCGCGTGCCCGGCGTCGATTCTAGTGAGGTGCGCTAATGGCTGCCAAACTCATCGATCTTTCCTTTACGCTCAACGGCCGCAAGGTCAAGGTTCAGATTGCCCCCGACACCATGCTCTTTGCGCTGCTGCGCGAGCAGGGTTGCGCGTCGGTGCGCTGTGCCTGCGAAACCACCAACTGCGGCCTGTGCACGGTGTGGCTCGACGGCGACCCGGTGCTGAGCTGCTCGGTTCCCGCCGCCCGTGTTGAGGGACACACCATCACCACGCTTGAGGGCCTTAAGGTCGAGTCCGAGGCACTGGCCCGCGCAATGGCTGCCGAAGGTGCCGAGCAGTGCGGTTTTTGCGCCCCCGGCCTCATCATGAACGTGCTGGCGCTCGCCCGCGCCGCCAAAGAGGACCCGAGCCTCGTCGCCACGCGCGAGGAGCTCTCGCGCCAGCTCGCCGGCAACCTCTGCCGTTGCAGCGGCTACGAGAGCCAGCTGCGCGCCATCGTTCGTTTCCTCAACGAGTCTGGCGTACAGGTGGGCTTTGAGTTGCCCGAGCTGCCGGTCAACGACACCAGCTGCGACGGCGTCACCTACAAGCAGATCACCCACAAGCAGCCCAAGAAGGATTCGAAGGCCCTGCTCGAGGGCCGTCCCGTCTACACGGGCGATATGGTGCCCGCCGGCGCGCTCATCGTTAAACTCAAGCGCAGCCCCTATGCCCGTGCCAAGATTCGCTCCATCGACACCTCGCGCGCCGTTAAGGTGCCCGGCGTCGTGGGCGTCTACACCTACGAGGACGTGCCCAAACGCCGCTTTACCATCGCCGGCCAGAGCTATCCGCAGCCGAGTCCCTACGATCGCCTGATTCTCGAGAACCTCGTGCGCTATCAAAACGAGGAGGTGGCGATTGTCGCCGCCGAGACCGAGGAGGCCGCCGATAAGGCGCTCAAGCTCATCAAAGTCGACTACGAGGTGCTCGAGCCGCTGCTCGACTTTACCCAGGCGCTCGATAACGACATCGTGGTCCACCCCGAGGGCGACGTGACCTTTATGTTCCCGCAGGGCGGTGATGTCCCGCGTAACCTGGTGTGCAGCGGTACGAGCGACTTTGGCGACTTGGACGAGGCCTTCGCCCAGAGCGACATCGTCTTTGAGCGCACTTACACCAGCCAAGCCACGCAGACCGCACCCATGGAGACCTTCCGTGCCTTCGCGACGACCGACGCGTTCGGCCGTATTTCGGTGACCACCTCTACGCAGGTGCCCTTCCACGTGCGTCGCATGGTCGCGCAGTCGCTCGACATTCCGCAGTCGCAGGTACAGGTTATTAAGCCGCGCATCGGTGGTGGCTTTGGCTCCAAGCAGACGGGCTGCTGCGAGATCTTCGTGGCGTTCGTGACGCAGCAGACCGGCCGTCCGAGCTACTGCTGCTACACCCGCGAGGAGACCATAACCGCGGGCAACTCGCGTCACCAGATGCAGATGACCGTTAAGCTGGGCGCCATGAACGACGGCACCATCACGGCCATCGATCTGCATACGCTGTCCAACGCCGGAGCGTATGGCGAGCACGCTACCACGACGATTGGCCTTTCGGGCCACAAGAGCCTGCCCATCTACAACCACGTGAAGGCGAGCCGCTTTAGCTGGGACGCCGTCTACACCAATACCAACCGTGGCGGCGCGTATCGTGGCTACGGTGCCACCCAGGGCCAGTTTGCCGTGGAGAGCGCCGTCAACGAGCTCGCCGACATGCTGCACATGGACCCCGCCGACCTGCGCCTTAAGAACATCGTGCGCGAGGGCGAGATCATGCCGCAGTACTACAACGAGAAGCTCAACGCCTGCGCGCTCGACCGCTGCCTGCTGCGCGCGATGGACATGATCGGTTGGCGCGACAAGCCGCTAGCCGTCGACCTGGGCGACCGTGTGCGTGCTCTGGGCTGTGCGCTCACCATGCAGGGCTCGGGCATCTCCAACGTGGATATCGCCGGCATCGACATGCGCTTGGAAGAGGACGGCTTCATTACCATCGGCACCGGCGCCACCGATAACGGCATGGGCGTCGACACGATCCTGGCGCAGATTGCCGCCGAGGAGCTGGGCGTGGAGAGCTCGCTTATCGTGGTGCGCGGCGTGGACACCGATGTCTCGCCTTTCGACGCCGGCTCGTACGCGAGCTCGGGCACGTACGTGACGGGCCTTGCCGCCAAGAACGCCGCGACCGAGCTGCGCGAGAAGATTTGCGCCAAGGCCGCCCAGATGTGGGACGTGGACGCCGCCGATGTGGTCTTTGATGGTCAGTACGTGCGCCTGTCCGACGAGCGTGCCGCGCGCGAGCAGAACCGCTACCTCACGCTGCGCGACTTTGCCAACCTGTGCGTCAAGAACATCGCGGGCGGCGACGCGCTCACCTCGCACGCCTCTGCCTGCCTGCCCGTCTCGCCTCCGCCGTTTATGGCCGGCATTGCCGAGGTCGAGGTCGACAAGGCCACCGGCAAGGTGACCGTGGTGGATTACGCCGCTGCCGTTGACTGCGGCACCGTTATCAACGAGGCGCTCGCGCGCGTCCAGGCCGAGGGCGGCATTGCCCAGGGTATCGGCCACGCGCTCTACGAGATCGTCGAGCACGATGAGCGCGGCCGCCTGCGCACCGGCAACTTTATGAGCTACAAGCTGCCCACGCGCCTGGATATCGGCAGCATTCGCGTGGCCTTTGAGCCGAGCTACGAGCCGACGGGTCCGTTTGGTGCCAAGTCGATCGGCGAGGTCGTCATCAACACGCCGCTCGCCGCCGTTGCCTCGGCCGTGGCACACGCCACCGGACATCAGGTTCGCTCGCTGCCGATCACGCCCGAGAAGGCCCTGCTGGGGGAGTAGTGGATCAGCGAGCAAGTCGTAATTGGCGGGGCGGGGTAACTCGCCCCGCCTTTTGTACTCGTGGTGAGGTCGTGAGCCTGTAAAAGGTGTGCGTGCGCTTGCCGTTCGTATCTGCTATCATTCCTAGTCTGTGCGCTCATGCGGGCGTGGCGGAATTGGTAGACGCGCCAGATTTAGGTTCTGGTGGGATTCCCGTGAAGGTTCGAGTCCTTTCGCCCGCACCAACGCACCTGCGTCGGCTCCCGCCGTCGCGACTCTTTGTTGCATAAAGGTACCAGCACCTCAGATAAGCTGGGCAGTATGAGGAGGAACGTGTTGAACATCACCGCTTCTGACGTCAAGGACGCCAAGCTCACCGCTACGGTCACCATCCCGGCCGCCGACGTCGACGCCGCGATCAAGAAGGCCTACAAGGACACCGCCAAGAAGTACCGCTTCCCGGGCTTCCGCGCCGGCAAGGCTCCCCGTCCGGTCATCGACTCTGCTCTTGGCGCCGAGGCTACCCTCGCTCAGGCCACCAACGACCTGATCGCCGCCAACGAGCCCGTCGTCCTCAACGAGCTGGACATCGTCCCCACCAAGAGCGGTGACTACAAGGAGCTCGACCTCGCCAAGGATCACGAGGACTACACCTACACCGTCGAGTTCTCCCTGCGTCCTGCCGCTGAGCTCTCTTCCTTCGACGCCGTTGAGATCGAGATGCCTCCCGCGGAGGTCACCGAGTCCGAGATCAACAACCAGGTCGAGATGCTCCTCAACTACCGTGCCACCTTCGAGGACGTCGAGGGCCGCGCCGTCGAGGCCGAGGACTACGTTACCGTCGACCTCAAGGCCGTCGAGAACGCCGACAACTTTGCCGCCGAGGGCCGCATGCTCATCGCCGGTAGCGACAGCAACCCCAAGGAGTTCAACGAGGCCCTGATCGGTGCCAACGTTGACGACGTCAAGACCGTCACCTGGACCGACGAGGTCGAGGAGGGCGAAGAGGCCGAGACCCACACCGTCGAGGTCACCGTCAAGGGCATCAAGGTCCGTAACACCCCCGAGCTCACCGACGAGCTCGTCAAGTCCGACTTTGGCTTCGACAGCATCGACGCTATGCGCGACGCCATCAAGATCGAGATCGAGCAGGACAAGGCTTCCCGCCTCCCGGCCGAGAAGGAGAACCGTTGCGTCTCCGCTCTCGCCGAGCGTCTGCAGCTCGACGAGATGGACGCCGACTACGAGCAGTCCGTCTTTGAGGAGCTTGGCCAGAACTTCCTGTCCAACCTCGCTGCCCGCGGCATGACCCTGGACACCTGGCTGCCCGCTTCCGGTCTGACCATGGAGCAGTTCATCGGCGACCTGCACAAGCAGGCCAACGACGTTGCCCGTGAGTCCCTGGCGCTCGACGCCCTCGCCCGCGAGCTCAAGATCGAGGTCACCGAGGACGACATCAACGCCGAGTTCGAGAAGGCTGGCGTCAAGGACGTCGAGGCTTCCAAGGCCGAGTTCATCGCCGATGGCCGCATGCCTGCTGTCCGCGAGTCCATCCGTCGCTCCAAGGCCGTCGACCACCTGGTCGAGAACGCCAAGGTGACCGAGGTCGACGAGACCGCCAAGGACGCCGAGTAATTCTCGCCACCTTTTCCGCGAGCGCATGGATGCGCCCGTGATGGGGTAAAGTTATAAGCCGGTTATCCGGTTGCTTCGTACGGTGCCAGCCAATGCATAGCATGCGGGCACCGTACGTTTGTCTAGAACCACTATTGGTCCGTAAGAGAAATGGAGATGCGTATGATCGCCAAGTTCGATTCCGCCCTCGTGCCATACGTTATCGAGCAGACGCCGCGCGGCGAGCGCAGCTACGATATCTATTCGCGCCTGCTCAACGACCGCATCATCTTCTTGGGCGAGGAGATCAACTCCGTCAGCGCCAACCTGGTCGTTGCCCAGCTGCTGCATCTTGAGAGCCAGGATGCCGAGAAGGATATCTCGCTCTACATCAATTCGCCCGGCGGCGAGGTCTACTCCGGTCTGGCGATTCTGGACACCATGAACTTCATCAAGCCGCAGGTCTCCACCATCTGCGTCGGTATGGCCGCGTCTATGGCCGCCGTGCTGCTTTCGGCTGGCGCCAAGGGTAAGCGCTTCTGCCTGCCGCACTCCAAGGTCATGATTCACCAGCCCAGCGGCGGTGCCCAGGGCCAGCAGACCGAGATCGAGATCGTGGCCGAGGAGATCAAGAAGACCCGTCGCGAGCTCAACCAGATTCTGTCCGACGCATCGGGTCAGCCCATCGAGAAGGTCCAGGCCGATACCGAGCGCGACAACTACCTGACCGCTGCCGAGGCCCTCGACTACGGCTTGATCGACCGTATCGTCACCTCGCGCGACCTCGCCGCGAAGGACGCCTAGGATGGCAGGTAACATGCAGGACAACTTTGACGAGAACGGCAACCCCATCCGCTGCTCCTTTTGCGGAAAAGAGCAGGGCCAGGTCCGTCGTCTCGTAAAGGGCCCGACCAACATCTTTATCTGCGACGAGTGCGTCGCCGCCTGCTCCGAGATCCTTGAGGAGTCGCTTGCTTCGGACTTTATGGACGCTGCCCGCAACGGCAAGCTGCCAGGCTTCCTCAACGACCACGGCCAGGCTGCATCCCAGCCCGCCGTGGACCCCGAGACCGAGGGCTTTGAGCTCGAGGACGACCGCCAGGTCATTACGCACGTGCCGACGCCGCACGAGATCTATGACGAGCTTTCGGCCTATGTTATGGGTCAGGAGGACGCCAAGCGCGCCATGTCGGTGGCCGTGTACAACCACTATCGCCGCGTGATCGAGGGTGGCGCCGCGGTGTCTGCCTTTGACGGCGGCATGGGCTCGCAGTTTGACGACGATATGGACGAGGTAGAGCTTGCCAAGTCCAACATCCTGCTGCTCGGTCCCACCGGTACCGGCAAGACCTTGTTGGCCCAGACGCTCGCGCGCATCCTCGAGGTGCCGTTTGCCATCGCCGATGCCACCGCGCTCACCGAGGCCGGCTATGTGGGCGAGGACGTGGAGAACATCCTTCTCAAGCTCATCAATGCTGCCGATGGCGACATTGAGCGCGCTCAGGTGGGCATTATCTACGTGGATGAGATTGACAAGATCGCCCGCAAGGCCGAGAACCTCTCCATTACCCGCGATGTCTCGGGCGAGGGCGTTCAGCAGGCGCTGCTTAAGATTCTTGAGGGCACGGTGGCCAGCGTTCCGCCCACCGGCGGCCGCAAGCATCCCCAGCAGGAACTGTTGCAGATCGACACGACCAACATCCTGTTTATCTGCGGCGGTGCCTTTGTGGGTCTGGATAAGATCATCGCCGATCGCGTTGGCAACAAGGGCGTGGGCTTTAACTCCGAGATCGCCGGCCCCACCTCGGTCGACGAGAACGACCTGCTGCGCCAGGTACTCCCGCAGGACCTCAATGCATTCGGCATGATCCCCGAGTTCGTGGGACGTACGCCCGTCGTTACCCAGACGCAGGCGCTCGACGAGGACGACCTGGTGTCGATCCTGACCGAGCCAAAGAATGCCGTGGTGCGCCAGTACCGTAAGATGTTCCAGCTCGAGGACGTCGATCTTGAGTTTGAGGACGCGGCCCTGCACGAGATCGCCCGCATGGCGCTTGCCCGCAAGACCGGCGCCCGCGGCCTGCGCGCCATCTGCGAAGACGTGCTGCAGCAGACGATGTTCGACCTCCCCAGCGAGGAGGGCGTCGCCAAGGTCATCGTAACCGAAGCTGCCGTAAAGGGCGAAGAACAGCCCCAACGCATCTACGGGTAAACCTGACAAAAACGTGCTTGCAAATAGCCTCCGACCATCCGCGGTCGGAGGCTATTTTATATATACGCAATAACCCCAACTACCTGTGTTATTCTGTATGTTTGTTTAAGCCAAAGCGAAGTCAATTCAGACTGAAGTAATCGATACCTAAGGCGCGTCCGCCTGCTTGGTTTTCGTAGATTCCGCACGAGCCGAAGAGCACTTAATGTGCTCTTCGTGCGAG
>URIA01000023.1 GCA_900547765.1 uncultured Collinsella sp.
TCCGTACATGTACGGATGAATATGGGAGGTGTTCGGATGAAGTTGATATTCAAGGCTCCTGTGTGGTGGTTTTCCAGTTTGCCAACGATATACGCGCCGGCAAAAAAGTCTGCTATACTCTTTCCCGCTGTCCCCATCGTCTAGCGGCCAAGGACGCCACCCTTTCAAGGTGGATATCGCGGGTTCGAATCCCGCTGGGGGCACCATTTAAAATGAGAAGCCCGTTATCCTCACGATAGCGGGCTTTTTGCTGCCATGCGCCGGGATTCGAGCCCAACAGGGTGCGGAGCCGAGGAAACGCATTTACGCTTCGACCCTAATAAGTGATTGACTTAGTCCCTAGCAATACGATATCTGAGACGTCCGCATCGAAAAACATTGCCTGGAGACAGCTCCGTCTCCATTTGCCGTGATGTTGGCAAGCTTTCTCATCAATCGCACGTCTTGAAAAATTACCCCAACTTCAAAATCGCTGTGAGTTCCGAGGGTGCCGGAAAACAGCACATTCCCTCAACTCGCACCCTGCACACGGCATAAATGCCTCCGATCTGCACATCGATAAAACAGCGCCGTGTGTAGTCTAGTTCCCTGGTCTCGATTTGTAAACTTGTTGGCGAAGTCCAGGCATACGCTGCAAACAGCTTGCGAACATCCCATGCGGGGGCATCGTCTCTCTCAGCTTCATGAGTTACAAAAGGAAAGAGGTCTCCGACTCCGAGCCCATCGCCCGATTTACAAACCCAAGACTTGTAGCCGGCCCTCACGCCGTACTCACGACCATCGCGCAACAGAGACAAATCCAGCTCATTCTCATGAAATCGAATATCGATCTCTTCAAAATCCCCGAAAATGCAATGATGAATGCCCTCGAGACGTAATGAGCTCAAACGTCCGCCAGAAGCCAACCCAACTGGCACGGGAATGCTATCGAAGTCACGTTCGGAAGCCACCGTTTCCCGAACACTAGACTCTTTGAACAATACCTCATACAGCGGATCAAGCAACGCCTTACTTCCTGTCGTGGAACTCGAGCAGGCGATGACAAGGCCATCTGTGGGCCGTATGTAGCACAGCTGCCCAAAAAGGCCAGAGCATCTGAACCCGCCACGCCGGCACATCCAGAACTGGTATCCATAGCCATTGCTGTCTTCAGTCGCCTCAGACGGATAAAAGGGGCTCGTTTCCATCTGAATCTTCGTCGCCTCGGCAACCCATTCCGCGGGAATGATCCGTTCCCCACGCCACTTGCCGCCATCTAGCAAACATTGACCAAACTTAGCCAAATCCGGTGTCGAAAGGTGAAGACCAAAACCTCCGGTCGTATGACCGGCTTGATCCTCTTCCCACCACCAATTTCTAATGCCTAACGGCGTAAACAAACGTTCGGCGAGATAATCGGATTCTTTCGTTCCACTTATGCGTTGCACGAGCATGCTCAATAAATGTGAACACAGCGAATCGTAGTGAAAGACCTCGCCCGGCTTCCAGTCAAACTCACGATGAAGAACCTCATGTGCCCAGTCGTCTCCCGCGCCAATATACGAAAGGTCACTCTCCTGCCCCATCGTCATAGTCAGCAAATTGCGAACTGTCACATTGCGAAAGCGCTCATCCGCAATCTCGCCTTCATATTCCGGGAAGTATGAAATCCAGCGATCGGCCAGCGACAGCCGTCCTTCATTCACCAACATCCCAACAGCAACCGAGGTGAAGGACTTAGTCACAGAATAGAGCGGGTGAACGTGTTCGAGGGAGAACGGCGCAGCCGCATGCTCGAAGACGACTTCACCATCTTGTCGGACCACGACTGAGCGGACTTCCACACCTGCGGACCTCCACGCCGCAAGGCACGCCTCGCCCATCTTATTGTCAAAGATAATATTAGGCACCCTCAACCACTGCCTCTCGAACGAAATCAGTACAAGACGAGGTCGCCCTCGACGCTTATCCAAGGACGACCTCGTTTAATTGCTGGCGCGCGGGGAAATACTTGTCCCGCAGCTCCACTTCTTTGGCTACTTTGCAGCCTCTACCGCCGGCACGTCCTCCTTGTACGTCGCATACGTAAGCAGGAACGAAATCACGCTGGAAACCACGATGGCTATGATTACGTAAATCAGGTAGTTCGCGCCCATTGCACCGGACGGGTCAATGAAGCCCGGGAAGGCGCAGAAGCCGCCGCCGGTGAAGGCGAACATCTTGGTGCCAAGAGCGCCGATGATTAGGCCACCGGGCACAGAGGCGATGCAGCTCATGATAAAAGGCTTCTTGCGCGGAAGGGTCACGCCGTA
The DNA here is from genome assembly GCA_900547765.1 of uncultured Collinsella sp. Classification (GTDB taxonomy): domain Bacteria; phylum Actinomycetota; class Coriobacteriia; order Coriobacteriales; family Coriobacteriaceae; genus Collinsella. The sequence continues at coordinate 2,292 of URIA01000023.1, forward strand.
GATGCAGGGTTCGGTGATGCCGAAGAAGAAGCCCGAGATGAACGCCGGCCATGCAAGCTGCTTGAGCTTTAGGTCCTTAGTCTTCAGAAGGATAGCGAGGACGGCAAGGGACTGAGCGTATGAACAAACCATGTACGGCGCCATGACAATATCCCAGCCCTGGGAGGCAATGTTCACCAGCATGAGGGCAATGACACTCCAGTGGAAGCCGAAGATGACCATAGGCTGCCAAATGGCAGTAAGCACGATGCCGCCGAGCGCGCCGCCGATGACAGGCAAGCTGTAGAGGGAGTTAAACAGCAGGCTCATGAGGTTCGTGATCAGGGTGGCAATCGGGCCAATAATCAAATAGGTAGCGGGGACCATCACAACGAGCACGCACGTAGGCACAAAAAAGAACTTTACATACTCAGAGAAATGCTTGCGGCACCACTTCTCCAGCTTTGCCGCGAACCAAACAGAGATGATAATCGGAATGACAGAGCTCGTATAACCCGAAGACGGCATGATGACGGGTATGCCGAGGAAAGTCGTGTAGTAGTTCATGGCAAAGGGAGTGCCGGCAAGCACCGTTCCCAAAACATCGCCCGATGTGATGTTGACCATCGCCGGATACGTAAGTGCGATACCGAGCGTCATGCCAACGAACTCACTACAGCCAAACTTCTTTGCCGCGGTATAGCCAAGGATAATCGGCAGGAAGTAGAAGAAGCCGTCACCAGCCGCATATAGAATCTGGTACAAGCCGTCTGTCGCCGTGATCCATCCGAGGGCGACGAGAATACTCAAAACACCCTTGATCATGCCCGCGGCACACAGCACCGCAAGAATCGGCTGGATTACGCCCGAAATAGTATCGATAAGGGCACTAACAACGTTTCCTTTCTTGACGGGCTCACCATCAAGATTAACCTCGCCCAGCCCCTCGACACCAGAAGCGGCAACCGCGGCATCGTAAACATCCTCAATCACATTGATGCCGACAACAACCTGATACTGGCCATTCGCGTTGATTACTTGAATGACGCCTTTATGAGATTCAATTGCCTTAGTATCGGCCTTCGCATCGTCTCGCAGCTTGAAACGTAGACGCGTCATGCAGTGCGAGATGCTCAGGATGTTTTCCTTACCGCCGACGAGGCCAACTACGTCCTCGCCGAGCTTGCGATTTACAAGCTCTTTGCTTTCGCTCATGGTTTTCCTCCCATGCGACCTGTCCAAGGTCGGCCGCCCGCCATCATTCGCTAAATTGATTTCCGATACTAGTGAAGCTCTGGCCAGAACTCCTTATTCGCCTCAATGAGATCGTCAAGGATCTTCTTTGCAACGGAGGCAGAGGGGACCGTCTTCGAAAGCGTCAGCGCCTGCCAAAGCTCCTGATAGGAATGGTCGACCCAAGCAGACACTGCAAGCTTTTCGACCGAGACCTGTTCCTCCATAAGTCCTTTCTGGAATTGCGGAATCTCACCTTGGCAAATTTTCTCGTAGCCGTCGCTGCCGACGATGCAGGGGATCTCGACCATAGCCGTTGGGTCAAAATTGGACACAGCCCCGTCGTTGGGAACAATCAGCGAGAAACGTTCACGGGTGTTCTCTGCCAAAGCGCGAGCGAGATCGACAATGTACTCAGCGTGGGTATCTGGCTTAAGGCCGAAGCCCTCAGACGTGCCCTTTTCGATAATCTGGCGAGCAGTACCGAAAACGCGTTTCTCGCGACCCTCACGGACCTCGTCGGTGCGGGTGTGGTTGGGGTCGGTGTGCTCAACCACATAGTCCGGGAAGAGATAGTACTTGAGGTAGGTGTTCGGAATGGTATTCGGATCGAGCGCGTAAACATCCTTAGCCTTACGGAACGTCTGGTCCCAAGACGCATCGACGAATTCAAGGCCAGAATCCTCGCCAGCATAACCGTTTTTAGCCATTTGGGCCTTGATAGTGGGCATAAGGTCATTGCCTGCACGGTCGTGAATCTTTGTCCACCAGCCAAAGTGGTTGAGGCCGTAGTAGCCGACGACGAGGTCGTTGTGGTCCTTGAGACCACACATCTGAGCCATGATATCCATCAGGGCTATTGGCATGTCGCAAATGTTGATAATCTTTGAATCCGGGCGAAGGCGGCGTGTCGCCTCAGCAACGATCGCCGCGGGGTTGGAGTAGTTGAGCATCCATGCGTTGGGACTGTATTTCTCCATGTAGTCAAGGATCTCGAGTACGCCGCCAATGGAGCGCAAGCCATAAGCAATGCCACCAGGACCGCAGGTCTCTTGGCCAAGAACGCCATAGCGCAGGGGGATCTTCTCGTCCTTATCGCGCATAGCGTACTTGCCAACGCGAATCTGGGCAAGTACAAAGTCGATGCCTGTGAAGGCCTCCTCAGGGTCGGTCGTATAGCTGAAGGTTACCTCTGGAGCATTCTCCCTGATGTAGATGGCACATGCCTTGGCAATTGTCCCCTGACGCTCGGCATCGTTGTCATAGAGCGTAATCCTATTGATGGGGAACACATCACGCTTCGCGAGAAGTGTCAGAACAACGCCCGGCGTATAAGTGCTTCCGCCTCCCGCGATAGTAACCGCATAGCTCTGTTTTGCCATTGCAAATCCTCCTGTCTAGACATGTACTTGACGACTTGAATTATATCCTCAGTGATTTGCAATCTGTCTAGACATGTTAAGCACACGGGTGAACGGTTGATTTATGGCGGTAAGCGGTAACTTTAAGCGTCTTCACTTCCTATAATTGGTAGAAACAGACTATCGCGCCGATTTGACGCATTCCGCACCACCTCTATAAGGAGAGCATTTTGGCAAGGATCCTGTACAGTGAAATTTACCGCAGCCTTCGAGAGCGGATTGTCGAAGGTAAGCATCCCGTGGGATCGCTCCTTCCTTCCGAACAAAATCTGTCCAAAGAGTTCTCCTGTTCTCGAATGACGGTGCGCAAGGCCATTTCACTTCTCGCAAATGAAGGTCTAGTTCAGTCCATTAAAGGCAAGGGAGTCCTCGTAATCGAGACGTCACTTGCAGGCGCCAGCAAAGAGGGCGCATTCACCGTAAATGACCTTTCTTCGTTCAGCGAATCGGCACACGCGATCGGAGCAATTCCAACGTCAAAAATCGTCTATTTCGAACACGTAAGCACCAATAAGTATCTAGCTCAGTTGACGGGATTTCCCGAAGGAGAAGACCTTACGCATTTGAAGCTCGTCCGCATGCTCGACGATAAACCGGTCGCTGTCGACCGCCACTACTTCCTAACTTCCTCCGTCCCCGGCCTAAACGAGCAGAATGCCACCCTGTCGCTCTTCCATTACATCGAGGATGAGCTAGGGCTCACCATTGCCGTGAGCAAACGAACGATAACACTCGCCCAGCCCGACACTGAGGACTGCCGGTTGCTTGACGTCGATTCTTCTTCGTATCTGGCGGTCGTAACCAGCCAGACATTCGACTCAACCGGAACTCAATTTGAGTATGTCGAGGCACGTTATATTCCGAGCATCTTCCATTTTCACGACACGGCAACGCGCACACCCCTACCCTAGCAAACGACACGGCAACGCGCACACCCCTACCCTAGCAAACGGCACGGAGCAGACTCTTCCCTAATAAATTTGTTCAACAAGAAAGCCGGGGCCCGCGCGATGCGGACCCCGGCTCAATACCGTGACGATATGTCGGTTACGTTCTACACGTAGAACAGAATGTCGTCGTAGGTCGGAACCGGCCAGTAGTCGGCGGCCACGATCTCCTCCATTGCGTCCACGGCGGCACGCAGCGTATCCATAGCGGGAACGACCTCGTGCGCGTACACGTTGGCCTGCTCCTGGCCATCGAGGGCCTCGGCCTTCTGATGCACGGCGTCGAGCGCCTTGATGGAGTCGTTGATGGCGGTGATGCCGTTGCAGAGCTTGTTGAGCGTGTTCTGCTCGCACTGCATGGCGGCATCGGCACCGGCGGCACGGATTGCCTCCAAGCCCTTGGCGACCTTGGTGGCATAGGCGGTGATGACCGGACGATAGGTACGACGTGCCTCGCGAATCATCGTGGTAGCCTCGATGTTCATGAGCTTGTTGTACTTCTCGAGCTTGCAGTCGTAGCGGCACTGGGCCTCGGCACGGGTCAGGACGCCTGTCTCCTCAAAGAGCGCGATGGCCTTATCGGAAACGAAGGCGGGCAGAGCGTCGGCCGTGGTCTTGTTGTTGGCAAGGCCGCGCTTCTCGGCCTCGATGGGCCACTCGTCGGAGTAACCGTCGCCGGAGAACAGGATGCGCTGGTGATCGGTCAGCACCTTCTTGCAGTACTCGAGCGCGGCGTCCTGGAACTTATCCTCGGGCGTACCCTCGAGTGCGTCGGCGAAAGACTTGAGCGACTTGGCCACGGCGGCATCGAGCACCAGATTGGAGTCGGAGACGTTCTGCTCGGAGCCGCAGGCACGGAACTCGAACTTGTTGCCGGTGAAGGCAAACGGGGAGGTGCGGTTGCGGTCGGTGTTGTCCTGCATCAGCTTGGGCAGGGTATCGGCGCCCAGGTCAAGCACGCCGCGCGTGGCATGGACGGAAGCCTTGCCATCGATGATCTTCTCGACGACCTCGGTGAGCTGGTCGCCCAGGAAGATGGACATAATCGCCGGAGGAGCCTCGTTGGCGCCCAGACGATGATCGTTGCCGGCCGAGGCAACGGAGGCACGCAGGAGTTCCTGATAGTTATCGACGGCCTCGATCACCGCGGTGAGGAAGACGATGAACTGCAGGTTGTCGAGCGGGGTGTCGCCCGGGTCGAGCAGGTTCTCGGACTCGGTGCCAAGCGACCAGTTGTTGTGCTTGCCCGAACCGTTGATGCCCTCAAAGGGCTTCTCGTGCAGCAGGCAGACCAAGTCGTGACGGGAGGCGATGAGCTTCATCTTCTCCATCATGACCAGATTCTGGTCGATGGCCTCGTTGACCTCGCCGTAGACAGGGGCGAGCTCATGCTGGCAGGGAGCGACCTCGTTGTGCTTGGTCTTGGCAGGAATGCCAAGCGCCCACAGTTCATCGTCCAGGTCCTTCATATAGGACGAGACGGTGGGGCGGATAGCGCCAAAGTAGTGCTCCTCGAGCTCCTGGCCCTTGCAGGGAGCAGCACCAAAGAGGGTGCGCCCGGTGATGACCAGGTCCCTGCGCTTGCGGTAAGCGTCCTTCTTGATCAGGAAGTACTCCTGCTCATCGCCCACGGAAGGAACGACCTTCTTGGGGGTCTTACCAAACAGCGCCAAAACGCGCTTGGACTCACGCGAGAGTGCGGTCATGGAGCGCAGCAGCGGGGTCTTCTTGTCCAGGGCCTCGCCCGTGTAGGAGCAAAAAGCCGTGGGGATGCACAGGACATCGTCCTTAATGAATGCGGGGCTGGTGGGATCCCAAGCGGTGTAGCCACGGGCCTCGAAGGTGGCACGCAGGCCGCCGTTGGGGAAGCTGGAGGCGTCCGGCTCGCCCTGGATGAGGTTCTTGCCCGTAAACTTGGTAATGGCGGTGCCGTCGTGGTTGGGCTCGAGGAAGCTGTCGTGCTTCTCGGAAGTAATGCCCGAAAGCGGCTGGAACCAGTGCGCGTAGTGCGTCGCGCCCTTGGAGATGGCCCAGACCTTCATGGCGTGGGCAACGGCGTTGGCCACATCCAAGTCGAGCGGCTCACCGTCCTCGAGGGTTGCAGCAAGGCGCTTCCAAATGTCCTTGGGGAGGTAGTCCTTCATGACTTCCTCAGAGAACACCATGGTCCCGAAGCGGTCAGTAAGTTCGGCCATACGGAACTCCCTTCGTATCGGCACCGCGTGAGAAGCGGTGTTGATTACTAACGAACGAGTCATAGATTAGGCTCGTCGTGTTTCCGCAACATTACCGTTATGTTGCTGTCACGAAACCAATCAATGAGGTTACCGCATCGCGGCGGCGTTGCCGCCCTCAACAGCCAATCAACTGTATAAATTGCAGACCTCTCCCCATGGTTTAAGGGTAGTCAATTTGGGATGGGGCTCTATTAACTGGTATTTCGCATCAGATACCAGTCTTTATAGTCCGTGCCTAAATTAGCCGCCCTGCTATAGGGAATGCCGATAGCAGGGCATCTTTGATTGGTATCCCTAAATAGCGAGTAAAACTCCACCGTGGCACAGCGGTGCTGTAGAATCCTTACAACACATCGCATTAAATATCTAAAGGAGCACGATATGCGCGTCGACGAGGTTTTTAAGCAGGCAGCATCCCAGGGCACCGCACCCGTTTCGTTTGAGATGTTCCCGCCCAAGGGCGAGCTTACCCTCAACACGGCTCGCGAGGTGGCAGGCAATCTGTGCAAGCTTTCGCCGAGCTTTGTCTCGGTCACCTGCTCTGCCGGCGGCTCGGGCAACGGCGCCACCACCGCCCCCATCGCGCATATGATTACGAGCGAATTCAATACGCCCTCGGTGGCACACCTTACCTGCGTGGGCCGCTCGCACGCCGATATCGCCGCCAAGATCGACGAATACCGCTCCGCCGGCGTAGAAAACATCCTGGCCCTGCGCGGTGATCTACCCGCTGGCGCGACCGAGGATGACAAGCCCGCCTCGGACTACGCCTACGCCCGCGAGCTCATCCCCGAGCTTGTCGACGCCGGCTTTTGTGTGGGCGCCGCGGCCTACCCCGAGGGCCACATTGCCTGTGAGGACCTCAACGCTTCGGTCGAATACCTCAAGCAAAAACAGGACGCCGGCGCGAGCTTCTTTGTGACGCAGCTCTTCTTTGACAACGAGTGCTTCTACCGCTTCCGTGAGCTTGCCGACAAGGCGGGCATCACGGTGCCCATCACCGCGGGCATCATGCCGTTTATGGGCAAGTCCCAGATCAGCCGCATGGTCTTTATGTGCGGCGCGTCGCTGCCCTCCCCCGTCATCAAGATTCTCGCCAAGTACGAGAACGACCCCGAGAGCCTGCAGGCAGCCGGTGTAGATTATGCCGCCCGTCAGCTTTGCGACCTTAAGGAGCACGGCGCCGCCGGTCTGCACCTGTACACTATGAATCGTCCTGCGATCGCCGCGACTATTATGGAGCGCCTGGGGTAATGGAAAAACCGCACATCGATACAACCGCTGTCGAAGTGCCGGCCGACTTTGCGTCGCCGGCGCTTTACCGTGTCGATGCTGCGCACCATCCCCGTGTCGACCGTGCCGAGATGCTGCGGTATCTGGGTTACGGCGGCCAGCAGATTGAGCCCGAGCTGTCACGACGTATTGAGCTTGTAGTCGAGCGCCTGGAACTGGACATTGAGCCCCGTGGCGTGCGCCGCGTGTTTGCCGTCGATGCCACGGGCGTGGACGAACAAAGTGAGCCTTGCATTCGCTTGGTCGGCACCAACGTTGAGCTGCGAGGTCGCGATATCTATCGACATCTCAAAGACGCCCGCTTTGCCGCGCTCATGGCATGCACCCTCGGCATGGACGCCGAGCGTCGCCTGCGCACCACGGGAGCCCAGCAGCCCCTGGAGGGAGCCGTGCTCGACGCCGCATGCTCTGCCTATGTAGAAGCCGCCGTCGAGCAGATGGACCAGCAGGTCAAGGCTGCGGCCGCCGCACACGGACTCGCCGGTAACTGGCGCTTCAGTCCCGGCTACGGCGACTGCCCGCTTACGGCACAGCGCTCAATCGTGGACGCGCTCAACGCCACGCGGCTCATCGGGCTTACCGTCACGCCCACCAGCCTGCTCATGCCCACCAAGAGCGTGACCGCGGTGATCGGTCTGTTCGACGGCGAGGTCCACGACGCCCAGAGCCGCCCCACCTGCAATATCTGCCGCATGCGCGAGCACTGTCGCTTCCGCGCCGCCCACACCACCTGCTATTCCAGCCATTAGGAGCCCTCGATGTTTACTCCGCTTATCACTCATGATTCTGACGGCACTGCATTGGCGGCACCCGTTGATGCCGCACGTCGCAACGGTGCCACGTACAAGACGCGCACGATCGACGATCTGCACATTAAGGACGATCGCCTGCGTGCGGCCATCGAGGGCACGGGGCATCTGCTGTTCGACGGCGGCATGGGCACCATGCTGCAGGCAGCTGGCATGAAGGCCGGCGCCCTACCCGAGCTGCTCAACTTTGAGGAGCCCCAGGTCATCACCGACATCCAGCGTCAGTACGTCGAGGCCGGATGCGACGTGATCACCGCCAACACCTTTGGCGCCAACGCGCACAAGCTCGATGGCGCCGCCACCGTGGCAGATGTCTTTGCCGCCGCGGTCTCTTGCGCCCGCGCGGCCGGTGCCCATTACGTCGCCGGCGACATCGGCCCCATCGGTGCACTGCTTCGCCCCCTGGGCACCCTCAGCTTTGACGAGGCCTACGACCTCTTTGCCGAGGAGGTGCGCGCTGGCGTCGCCGCGGGTGTGGACCTCTTTATTATCGAGACCATGACCGACCTTGCCGAGATCAAGGCTGCCGTCCTCGCCTGTCGCGAGAACTCCGACCTGCCCGTCTTTGCCACCATGACCTTTGAGGAAGACGGCCGCACCTTCTTGGGCACGAGCCCCGAGGTCGCCGCCATCACCCTCGACGCCATCGGCGCCGACGTTTTGGGCATCAACTGCAGCCAGGGCCCGGCCGAGCTCCGAGGACTCGCCGCGCGTATGCTCACCGTTACGGACAAGCCCATCATGGTGCAGGCCAATGCGGGACTGCCCCGCGTGGACGATGACGGCAATACCGTCTTTGATATCCAGGCACCCGAATACGCCGAGGCCGTCGCCGGCATGATTGAGGACGGCGTGAGCGTCGTGGGCGGCTGCTGCGGCACCACGCCGGCGCACATGGCCGCCTTGCGCACGCTTATCGATAACCACACGCCCAGTCCGCGCCACCGCAAGCCCAGCATGTCGGTCACAAGCGCCCAGACCGTGGTGGACCTCCCCTGCGACGGCCACAAGATTGCCGTCATCGGCGAGCGCATCAATCCCACCGGCAAAAAGCGCCTGCAGCAGGCCCTGCGCGACGGCGACCTGGACTACGTCGTGAGCCAGGGCATCAGCCAGCAAGAACAGGGCGCCGACATCCTGGACGTCAACGTGGGCCTGCCCGAGATCGACGAGGTCAAGGTCATCCAGCAGGCGACCGAGCAGCTCCAGGGCTCCACGCTGCTGCCGCTGCAGATCGACTCCACCGACCCCGCCGCCGTCGAGGCCGCCGTACGTCGCTACGCCGGCAAGCCCATCATCAACTCGGTCAACGGCAAGCAGCAGATCATGGACGAGATCTTCCCGCTGGTCGCCCACTACGGCACCAACGTTGTCGGCCTCACGCTCGACGAAGGTGGCATCCCCGATACCGCCGAGGCTCGCTTCGCCATCGCCGAGCGCATCGTGGCCGAGGCCGCCCGCTACGGCATCGGCCCGGACCGCATCCTCATCGACTGCCTGGTCATGACCGCCTCGACCAATCAACGCCAGGCCGAGCAGATTCTGCGCGCCATGTCCCTGTGCAAGGAGCGCCTAGGCGTCAAATGCGCGCTTGGCGTGTCGAACATCAGCTTTGGCCTGCCCGCCCGCCCGCTGCTGGGCTCGGTCTTTTTGGCTGCCGCCTTCGGCGCGGGCCTGGACGCCCCCATCATGAACCCGGGCTCCAAGCGCTTTATGGACACCGTCTACAGCTATCGCGTCCTGAGCGTTGAGGACGAGGGCTCGACCGGATACATCGAGCGCTATGCCGGCTGGACCGATCCGTATAAGATCGCCGCCAACCCGGCAGCAGCTCAGGCCGCATCGACCGACACCGTGCCCGCTGCCGGCACCGACGGCAACGACGACCCGATTCGTCGCATGGTCGTCTCGGGCCGCAAAGGCGAGATCGCTGCCGAGACCGAGCGTCTGCTGGCAGACCACGACGCCATGGACCTCATCAACAATCACTTTATCCCCGCCCTCGACGAGGTTGGCGTCCTCTTTGACCAGGGCAAGTTCTTCTTGCCGCAGCTTATGGCCTCGGCCGAAGCCGCGCGTGTGGGCTTCGACACCATCAAGCGCCTGATGCCCGCCGGCGAGATCGCCGACAAGGGCAAGATCTGCGTGGCCACCGTCAAGGGCGACATCCACGACATCGGTAAGAACATCGTCAAGATGCTGCTCGATAACTACGGCTATACCGTCTTTGACCTAGGCCGCGACGTCGACCCGCAAGAGGTGCTCAAGACCGTGCGGGAGCGCGATATCAAACTCGTCGGCCTCTCGGCGCTTATGACCACCACCGTCGTCGCCATGGAGGAGACCATCAAGCTGCTTCATGCCGAGGTGCCGGGCGTCAAGATCATCGTGGGCGGCGCTGTGCTCACCCCCGAATACGCCAAGCAGATCGGCGCGGACTACTACGCCAAGGACGCCGCCGAAAGCGCTCGTATCGCCGAAGAGGTCTTTGGGCAGTAACACAACGGAAACAACCGAGCACTAAAACGTGCCGTACGCGCCACTTGGCACGTGCGGCACGTTAGAATAGAAAAGACTATGCTCGTTTTGGCAGATAGGAGCGCAAGGATGGCGATCACGCCCGCAGAAATCGCGGAAACCCGCGGCATGGTTGAGGAACAGAACCTCGACATCAGGACCATCACCATGGGTGTTTCGCTCATGAGTTGCGGTGACGAGAACCTCGGCCGCATGTGCACGAAGATCTACGACCACGTGACGCACACGGCTGAGCATCTGGTCGAGACCGCCGAGAACCTCGAGCGCGAGTACGGTATCCCCATCGTCAACAAGCGCGTTTCCGTCACCCCGGTGGCGCAGATCGCCGCGTGCTGCAAGGATGAGGACCTCACCCCCATCGCGCATGCCCTCGACCGCGCGGCCGAGACGCTCGGCATCGATTACCTGGGCGGCTTCTCCGCACTCGTCCAGAAGGGCATCGGCGACGCCGACCGCCGCGTCATCCAGTCCATCCCCCAGGCGCTCGCCACTACGAGCCGCGTCTGCTCCAGCGTAAACGTCGCCAGCCTACGCGCCGGCATCAACATGGACGCTGTGCTCATGGCCGCCCAGACCATCATCGATGCCGCCAAGCTCACGGCCGACCAGGATTCCGTTGGCGCCTCCAAGTTTGTCTGCTTTGCCAACATGGTCGAGGACTCCCCGTTTATGGCGGGCGCCGTCCACGGCGGTGGCGAGGCCGACGCCGTCATCAACGTTGGTGTCTCGGGCCCCGGCGTTATGGCTGCTGCCTTGGAGACGCTCCCCGACTCCGCCTCGATGATGGAAGTCGCCGAAAAGATTAAGCAGACCGCCTTTAAGATCACCCGTGCCGGCGAGCTCATGAGCCGCGAGGCCGCCCGCCGTCTGGGTGTCGAGAAAGGCATCGTCGACCTGTCACTGGCTCCCACGCCTGCCATCGGCGACTCCGTTGCCCGTATCCTCGAGATCATCGGCGTGGGCACCTGCGGTGGCCCCGGCACGACCTGCGCGCTCGCCATGCTCAACGATGCCGTCAAGAAGGGCGGCGTCATGGCCAGCTCCAGCGTGGGCGGTCTCTCCGGCGCCTTTATCCCCGTGTCCGAGGACGCCGGCATGATCGCCGCCGTCGAGGCCGGTGCGCTTTCGCTCGAGAAGCTCGAGGCCATGACCTGTGTGTGCTCCGTTGGCCTGGACATGATCGCTATCCCCGGTGACACCCCGGTCGAGACCATCGCCGGCATCATCGCCGACGAGATGGCCATCGGCGTCATCAACAACAAGACCACGGCCGTCCGCGTGATTCCTGCCATCGGCAAGGGCGTGGGCGACTGCGTCGAGTACGGCGGCCTGTTCGGCCGTGCGCCCATCATGCCGGTGAACCCCAACGCCGGCACCGTGCTTGCCCACCGTGGTGGACGCTTCCCGGCGCCGCTGAACTCGCTGAAGAACTAGCTGAGGGGGACTGGCGAGGAGCCCCGGGGAGGGCAAATATATAAGGTCGCCTGCTCGAACAGTCCTGACTCGCACGGAGAGCACATTAAGTGCTCTCCGGCTCGTGCGGAACTCGCGATCGACCTTATATATTTGCCCTCCCCGGGGCTCCCGCACAACGGGACCTCAGTTGGGTTCTATCCCGGTTGCAGTTGCTTCGCTCCTGCACCACTTGGCTGGTGCGGCGGTTTGGCGTTGGAACGGTTCTTTTTCTGATATATGCTGGTTGCGGCTCTTCTTTTGGGGGGAGTCGCTTTTTTGTTGCTAGGAGGTTGGCCCGTGGTTGATGGGGATGCTCGCTCTGAGCTTCTTTCTGCTGATTGGAATCAGGAGTGGATGCGCCTGCAAGCTGGTCGGCGGCGGGCTGATGATTCTTTTGAGTGGGATAAAAGGGCTCGGCATTTTCGGCCGTTGGAGACTGCTCCGTATGCTCGGGATTTTATAAAGCTGTTGGCGCTTGAGCCCGACGAGTCGGTGCTCGATATGGGGTGTGGGGCTGGGTCGATTGCTATTCCGCTTGCTCAAGACGGGCATCCCGTGATTGCCGCTGATTTTTCCCCTGCCATGTTGGGCACCCTTGATGCTGGCATTGAGTACTATGGGCTCGAGGACCTGATTACGCCACTTGAGCTTGCTTGGGATGATGATTGGGATTTGGTTGGACCGGTCGCGAAAGCGGTAGATGTTGCCTTTGCCAGTCGCTCTGTCACCACGAGCAACCTAAAAGGCGCACTTGTCAAGCTTGACCGTACGGCTCGTCGGCGTTGCGCTGTCACGATGGTCGCCAACTCCAGCCCGCGCTATGATCTGCACTTGATGAACGCCATCGGTGCCTCGGTTACCTGCAGTAATGGCTTTGTGTATGCTTTTAATATCCTCATTCAGATGGGTGCGTTGCCGCAGATTACATACTTTGAATCGCCTCGTCGCGATACCTTCGATAGCCTTGAGGCGGGCGTGGCAGACTTCTCCCGCATGCTCGAGCACGGTAACGAAGATAAGGTTGACCGCCTGCGCGACTATATCGCTCAACACATGATTGAGAACCCCCATGCCGGTGAGCCGGGCTCCAAGGGCGTGCCGCAGGGGCGCTATATGCTCGATCATGTCCGCAAGGTTCGTTGGGCGTTTATTGCATGGGAGCCGGTCTCTGCACCCCGCTCATAGCCTGTTCACAGCCCGCACCGCCCACTCACTCGGCATCCGCATTCTTTTTGAACTGGGCAAACGCGCCCCACACCGCACTGTTCCTGCGCTATCGTGGGACAGCTCACATAGATTAAGGCCCCGTCGCGGGGCGCCCCATACATAGAAAGCGAGAACCCATGGCACTGACAGGAGCCCAGGTCAAGCAGCTTCGCAGCATGGCCCATCACCTCAACCCCGCCATCATCATCGGCAAGTCCGACGTCAACGAGGGCACCGTCGAGCAGACGGTCGCCTACCTGGAGAAGCACGAGCTCGTTAAGTGCTCCGTGCTCGATGGCTCCAGCCTTTCCGCCCGCGAGGCCGCCGAAGAGCTCGCTGAGCGCTGCCACGCCGAGGTCGTCCAGGTCATCGGCCGCAAGTTCTCGCTGTATCGCGAGTCCTCGCGCAAGGACATCGAGAAGATCAAGCTCGTCTAAGAGCCAACGATCCGGCGAGTCAACACATCGCAAGCTTACGGGCGCCCAAGTACTTCGGGCGCCCGTTTTTTATCGCTCGACGAGCACGCGGTTGAGTCTGCCCTCCACCAAGCGCTCGTACAGACGCCGCGTCTCGGGCTCGGGCACGCCATTGACCTGCTCCCTCAGGTGATGCATATGTCCACTGTACAGCTCGACGATATCGCGTCGTCGCCCCGCCGCACCGTAGACGCGCATAGCGCAACGCACCATATCCTCGCGCGCCGTTTCCTGCCGAAGCCCCGACTCCGCCAGCCAAATCGCCGACTGCAGGTCGTTTTCTTCTAGAGCGGCATTTGCTCCCTTAATCATGCAATCGATATACTTTGACTGCATAATGCGTCGCATACGCAAAAAGTAGGTGGGGTTACAGCCATTGGGAACATACAGCGGTCCGGCGTAGAGCTGCTCAATCTTAAGGCACAGCTCAACTAAATGGGGCCCGCGCGCACCCGTGCGATTTCCCAAAACCTCGCGGCTTATCTGGTCAAACAGCCGTACATCGGTCTTGACGTAGTCGCCGTTGAGTCCGATGCATTCATTTTGGATGAGCACGCACGACTTGCCATCCGGCGTCGGTCCCAAAGCCGACCGCAAGCGCGATATCGTCGAGTACAGGTTGTTGCGGGCGCTATTGAACTCGGCATGGGGCCACAACTCCATGGCCAGCGTCTCACGATCGACGAGCGCATCCATGCCCAGCGCAAGCCGCTCGGCAAGTGTCGCCGCCTTCTTGCGGCGCCACATTTTGTCCGTGATGGGAAACCCGTCGCGCTCGGCGCGGAACGCACCAAACATGCGAATCTCGATATGGTCGATGGTATCAACGGCTTCAACCTCGCCGGCCTGGAACAGGCGCTCGCCCTCCCCTTCCAAATCGTCGCGCAGCGAGTACCGCGACAGCTCGCGCACGGGAAGCTTCTTGCGAATCCTGGTCGCCGGCTCGCCCAGACAATGCATGGCAAGGCGCGCAAAGAGCCGATACGATGGCTCTAGAATCCCCGCGCGATTCATGGACATCCAGGCCGCAAGGTCGCTGTCTCGGCCCGCACAGGCCAAATGCAGCGCCACCATCCAGGCTTCTGCGCCACCAACCTGCGTCTGGCTTATATCGAGCAACTCCGCTTCCTCGCGTACCGAAACCATCGAAGTGTTACGCAGATATGCCGCGCGCTCCAGCAGCAATGCGTTATCGCGCATGTACGCAATCGACTCCTCGGCAAGTTTGAGCACTTGGACCGCACGGAACTTTGCATTAACCGGCCGTCCCTCTGCCAGCGACTGCCAGCCTTCTAGCAACAGGCCAAACAGCTGAATCTGGTTGTCGCGCATGCGCACGGCAAAACGATCGAGCTCGTTGAACGCCGCGTCGTCGGTTACCGGCAGGCCGGAAAGGAGCCGCCGTGCCGCCAACACCATGCGCACCCAGATAGCCATCGCCTTAAGCCCACGTACGTCGAGCGCCTCCCGCACCACCGTCATCTCGTCGTCGCGCTCGTCGGTTCCCGCAAACGACCCGTCAAAGAGCTCCACCAGCATGCTATCGGCCCGTATAACAATCCCCGCAATGTCGAGCTCGCAGTCGTAGGCCTTGCACGTTTTGAGCTGCTGTAGAACGCCGCCGTCATCTCCCCGCTCGGTCAGACAGCGCTTGACCTCGATATGCGCAGACAACATATCGAGTGCGGTATGGGATGTCTCGATTTCTGGCACGACCAGGTTCGTAGGGAGCCCAAGCCCGTTGTCCCCATAGCAAACAGCCGTCAGTGTCTGGGCCGCCCTCCATGAAACAGGGTCTATTTCGCAGGCCGCCCGTTCGCCCCCGCGCTCGATAACCGATGCCATATAGCGAGCGAGCTTTGTATTGGACACGCTGACAGCTGCCAGATATACGCCAAGCGCCTCGGCAGGCGTTGGCTCTGGAGCCGGATCCTCGGCATCGATCGTGCCCAGCGCTGCTCGGCAGATATCGGCCCCGTGCCCCGTCAGAGCCAGATCGACCCCATACTGCCCAGCAAGTTCAAGGACCGCTTCACGGTCCAAAAAGGCGTCCGCCAGGCCCATCGCCGCATCGCATCTACCCGCCTTAAGCAAAATCCGGGCCGCCCTCGGAACAAGCTCGGGGCGAACCTCGGCCACCAACTTGCGCAAGCGCAAGCGTCCGTTATCCTCCGTACCCAGACACGTAAAACTCCGCTCGGCGGGATCCAAGCCAAAGATCGGGTAGTCGCGTACAAAGTAGGACTGGTCGACCATCGACAACCTCACCCCACAAGCCTCGAGTTCTGCGATATTGCCCTCGCCCATCAAAACCATGAGACATGCCACGCAAAACAGCGCATTATTGTCGAGCGAAGCCAGATCGACAAGTGCCGCGCCATATACGTTGACAATCTCGTTTTCGAGCAGACCGGCTACGTCGCCTTGGCCATACAGACCCGTCTGCAATGCCGAAACGAGCTCGGGCACGCCCTGCGTGAGCTGATAAAAGTCGAGCGATGTGCTGATCGAAAACGCCGATGCCCACGCCGAATACTCATAGGTATGCACCTTGAGCATCTGCGCATTGATCTTAACCGAATCGCCCAGCCCATGAATCAGCTGACGATTTGAAGGACGGCAGGAGATAAAGACCCCTATCCCCATAGCGCGCAGGCCGCGAATCCTGTCGATGAGGTCTTCGGTATCGTGCTGATCGAGGTTTGGCACATTATCAATCGCGATAAGGGAGTGCGGTTTGTCTTTGAGTTCTTCGGTAACCACCTCGAGCTGCATAAACACCTCGCGCCCAATGGCGCGATCGGCCTCGATAATCCGCACGGGGCCTCGCGTCGGGTCGCATTTAACCTCATGGGTGTACTGCAGCAGCACCGAGGTTTTCCCAAACCCGTCGGGCGCATAAAGAACCACGATGCCGGCCTTTCGGCCCTTGGCGAGAAGCTCATTCATCAAGCGTTCGCGTCGCACCATATAGCCACCGCCCAGCGGCATCAGCTCGAGATCGTCCATACTGCCCAAATCGTTTACCATGCCCGCTCCTCAACTCGACCGTATGGACACTGTAACCGCAAGACCATACAAGCCGCGCTATGAATAGAGCGACCTTGTGTTCTAGGTTGTCTTTTGGTACGCAAGCGGCAAGTTTTTGTACAGCGAGGGCCGATTGTTATTAATCCCCCGACTAATCGGTCTTTAAGCAGGTAAATGAGCTTGTCAGCTTGTCCCATCTAAGCGGCAGTGTAACGCAAATGAACAAGGTTCAGCCATGTCATTCAACTCGCCTAGCACCCGCTACCGTCTACGACCTTTTAGTGGCATTTTTGCATAGAATCTGGTATGGAATGAATCAACTGTTGGGCATCCGGCATTCGTCAAGCTTGCGGCAAGATTTTGGTCAAGTGGGCGGAAAGGGATAGCAAAAAGGCCCCCGCAAAGCGGAGGCCTTAGGCAAGGCTATGTCGAGGTGCAGGATTCGCGCTACTCGCAGAGCGAAAGGGCGGCCTCGTCGGCAACGACAACGCAGTTGGTGTGCAGCTGCAGGATCGAAGCCGGGCACGCGGGCGTAACCGGACCATAGCACATGTCATGCACGGCCTGAGCCTTGGCCTCGCCGTTGGCGACGACCAGGATCATGCGGGCATACATGATGGTCTGGGTGCCCATGGTGTAGGCCTGACGGGGAACGTCGTCGATGCTGTCGAACAGGCGGCTGTTGGCCTGAATGGTGCTCTCGGTGAGGTCGACGCAGTGCGTGCCCTTGGAGAAGTGGTCATCGGGCTCGTTGAAGCCGATGTGGCCGTTGTTGCCAATGCCGAGCAGCTGCAGATCCGGGTAACCGGCGGCGGCGACAATCTTGTCGTACTCAGAGCAGGCAGCGGCGGCGTCGGGGTTGGAACCGTCGGGCACATGCGTGTTGTTCAGGTCAATGTTGATGTGATCGAAGAAGTTCTCACGCATGAAGTAGTGATAGCTCTGGGGATCGTCGTGCGAAAGGCCGCGATACTCGTCCAGGTTGTAGGTGCTGACCTCGGCAAAGTCGACGTCGCCCTTCTCGTACCAAGCAGCGAGCTGCTTGTAGGCACCGATCGGGGTGGAGCCGGTGGCAAGACCCAACACGCAGTCGGGCTTGAGGATAACCTGCGCCGAGATAATATTAGCGGCCTTGCGGCTCATATCTTCGTAGTCTTTAGCTTTAATGATCTTCATTACGCGTCCTTTCTCGTACAAGAGAGGCAAGGCTCCCTTACAAGCACTTGCCCGCGGCCCGCGTCGGCCGCAACCAACGTGTGCGGCCACCAGGGCGAGGTCGCGTAATGTATGTGTCTCGTGTCTAACCGCGTCGAGGCCCCTGCCCGTCCACGGTGACCCAAAGCCTTTTTGCTTCGGACAAATCCCATCTTGCCACGGAGGGCGTCCTCTTTCAAGGGCGCCCTCCGTAAACGTGTTTGAATTGTAGGCTAATGGCCACGTGCACTTGCTAGCGCTCGCGAGCAACGATGAGCTGGTCCATCTCCTCGACATGCACGCCAACGGAGCCCTTGATACTCGAGAACTCAACAGAGTTGCATACCAAGATGGGAACCGTCACATCGTAGCCCTCGGCAGCAATTGCCTCGCGATCGAACTCAATGAGTACATCGCCCTTATGGACGATGTCACCCACTTGCGCATGTACGGTAAAGTGCTTGCCCTCGAGCTGAACAGTGTCCAAACCAACGTGGATGAGCACGTCCAAGCCATCGACCGTGTTAAGCGCAACGGCGTGTCCCGTGGGAAAAATAGCCTCGACCTTGGCATCAGCCGGCGCGATCACGCGCGTTCCGGTGGGCTGAATCGCCACGCCCTGGCCCAAAAGGCCGGTAGCAAACGTCTGATCGTTTACCTCGGAGAGCGGAATGACGTCGCCCGAGATGGGAGCATCCAGCGTAAGGACTCGACCACGCATACCAAAAGACCTTAGGACTTTAGTGAACATGCTCCCCCTCGGACATACCGATCAACCAAAATAACCTTAACAGTTTACCACTTGGCACCCGTTTTTGACCATTAGGGAAGTTCGCGCTTGACAACCTCGACGATGTCGTCGACAACGCGCTGGGTCAGCTCGTGCGTTTCGGCCTCAGCCATCACGCGGACCAGCGGCTCGGTACCGCTCGGACGCACCAGAATGCGACCGCGACCATTGAGCTCCTTCTCGGCAGCAGCGACGGCATCCCAGATGGGCTGGCAATCGTCCAGACCAGCCTTGTTGTCGGAATGCACGTTGACGAGTACCTGCGGGTACTTCTTCATGATGCCGGCAAGATCGGTGAGGGTACGACCGGTGCGCTTGAGCACGGCCAGCAGCTGCAGAGCCGTCACCAGACCGTCACCGGTGGTGTTGTGCTCCAGGAAGATGATGTGGCCGGACTGCTCGCCGCCGATGACGGCGCCATCCGCGAGCATACGCTCCAGAACGTAGCGATCGCCCACGGCGGTCTGAACCATTTCGAAGCCCTGCTCCTTCATAGCGATGGAGAAGCCAAGGTTGCACATGACGGTCGAGACAATCTCGGAGTTGGCGAGCTTCCCGCGGGCGGCGAGGTCAGAACCGCAGATAGCCAGGATGTAGTCACCGTCGATCTCATTGCCCTCGCTGTCCACGAACAGCACGCGATCGGCGTCGCCGTCGTGGGCCAGGCCGATATCGGCATGGGTGCGCAGCACGAGCTCGCGCAGGGGCTCAAGATGGGTGGAGCCGCACTCAACGTTAATGTCGGTGCCACAGTAATCGGTGTTGATGGCATGGACCGTGGCACCCAGGCGCTGCAGCGCGGCGGGCGTAGTCTGGCAGGAAGCACCGTGACCGCAGTCAACGGCAACGACCAGGCCATCAAGCCTCAGGCCATCAAGCGTATCGATGGCGTGGTCGACGTATGCCTTGCGAGCGTCCTTCATCTTAATAATGTGGCCCACGCCGGCGCCAGTCGGCAGCGTATCGGCAGCCATGGCTTCCTCGGACATGACCCAGGCGCTGATCTCCTCCTCGACAGCATCGGGAAGCTTCATACCCTTGCGGCTAAAGAACTTGATGCCGTTGAACTCCGGCGGATTGTGCGAAGCGGAGATGACGATGCCGCCGTCGAGCTCGTTCTGGACGGTGAGCAGCGCCACGGCAGGCGTGGGGATGACGCCGCAGCAGTGCGGACGGCCGCCCTCGGCCATGATGCCGGCAGTCAGAGCGCTCTCGAGCATGGTACCCGAAAGACGCGTGTCGCGGCCGACGCAGATATCCGGACCAAGGAACTTGGTCGCCGCGCGGCCCAGGCGAAACGCGAGGTCGCACGAGAGGTCGGCATTGGCGACGCCACGGACGCCGTCGGTACCGAAGATGTTCTGGGGCATAGGATCGCTCCTTCCCTAGCAGGCGATATGCAACCGCCCACCCTAGTCGAAAAAGAAAAGGGGGGCCCGCCGAGGAATCGGCAGGCCCCGCTTGTACATTGTATCTCGTAAGGAGATAAAACCTTAGCGCTTGGAGAACTGGGGAGCGCGGCGGGCCTTCTTGAGGCCGTACTTCTTGCGCTCGACCACGCGAGCATCGCGCGTAAGGAAACCGGCCTTCTTGAGGTCAGCACGGTAGTCGCCAGCGTTCAGAAGAGCGCGGGCGATGCCCAGGCGCAGAGCGCCGGACTGACCGGAGATGCCGCCGCCATCGCACAGAGCGATAACGTCGAACTGACCGGCGGTGTCGGTCACCTTGAAGGGAGCAAGGGCGTTCTCAACGAGCTGATGACGGCCGAAATACTGCTCGGCGTCACGCTTGTTGATGGTCACCTTGCCGGTGCCGGGGACGAGACGGACGCGGGCGACGGCGTTCTTACGACGGCCGGTACCCTGGTAGACAACGGTGTTCTCAGCCATCTTTAAGCCTCCAGCTCAATCTTCGTGGGGTTCTGGGCAGCGTGCGGATGCTCGGCACCAGCGTAGACCTTAAGCTTGGTCATCTGGGCACGGCCGAGGGTGGTCTTGGGCAGCATACCGCGAACGGCGCGCTCGATGACCTTCTCCGGGTGCTTCTCCATAGCCTGGCGGAAGCTCTCAGCCTTGAGGCCGCCGTTGTAGCCGCTGTGGCGATAATAGGTCTTCGTGTCGGCCTTGTTACCGGTAAGCTGGACCTTATCGGCGTTGATGACGACAACGAAGTCGCCGCAGTCGCTGTTGGGCGTGAACTGGGGCTTGTTCTTACCGCGCAGGATCATTGCGATCTGGGTGGCAAGACGGCCCAGGACAGCACCATCGGCGTCGACGAGAACCCAGTTGCGCTGGACCTCGCCCTGCTTGGCGTAGTGAGTCGATTTCGAAATCACTTAGACTCCTCCATGTACAGTACGTGTTGTTACAGAGATTCACGGGGCTCTGCAAGTAACCCGTCCATATTACCCCGCTCGCCGTACGAGTCAACAGGTATTTTGGCTCCGACCAGAGTTTCTGCACATGTCATCCACGAGCCGTGACGTTGCAGCGCTAGCGCTCAACAAACTCCTGGATCTCCGCGAGCAAACGCTTTGCCTCCTGGCGACCCTGAATATACAGGTCCAAAAGCTTTGCCGGATCATGCTCGACATGGCCGACCTCGACCGGCTTTTGCGGAGCGATGACCAGCGCGCGGCCCTCGCGCTCATACTTCCACAGGTGCATGCGCTGGAGGTTATAGCGGTCGTGGCGCGTCTCGATAGCCTCGAGCAGGTAGGGGTAGTCGGCATAGCGGGCGCGCGCGGCAGGCATAAACTCGTAGGGCTTTTTCTCGTACAAGCGGTCCTGCGTGACAATGACAACCGCGCGCTCGAAGCCGGCCTCCTCCAGCACATGCTCGATAGGAACCGAATCGGCTACGCCGCCGTCGACGTATTTGTGCCCGTCAATCTCGACCGGCGGCGTCACCAGCGGCAACGAGGTCGAGGCGCGCACGGCGTCGAGATCGAGCACGGCGCTTTTGACCGGCAGGTAGGCAGCGGTTCCAAACAGCATGTCCGTCGCGACGGCGTACATCTCGATGGGGCTCGCGTCGAACGCCTCGTTGTCAAAGGGATCCAGGCGGTCCTGGATATCGTTGAAGATAAAGTCGTAACCCACGATGGAGCCCGTGGATGCGAAGGATGCGGCACCCATGTAGCGGTTGTCATTGCAGAAGGTCAGGTTGATGCGATTGACGCGACCGATCTGGTGTGACTTGTAGTTGACGCCGTTGAGCGCACCGGCCGATACGCCATATACCGCCGGAATTTCGACACCGGCCTCCATGAGAACGTCGAGCACGCCGGCGGTAAACTGCCCACGAAAACTGCCACCCTCCAAGACGAGCGCGACCTTGCCGGCGTTCTTTGCCTTATCTTCTGCAGTCATATTGACCTCCTGCGATTGCGTTTTGGCTTTCTTCTACCCAGTTTTGGAATGGAGGGCGCGCAGGTTTTTCGAGGCGGCAGGTGCAGCGGAAAGTGCGTCCCAGTTTGAGGCGGGATTACGGGATGCGCTTTCCGCTTGGACCGCCGTTGGGAAAGCGCGACCCGTTCTGAGCGCGGATTCCGGGATGAACTTTCCGCTTGAGGCGTCTTCCGGAAAATGAATCCCATTCCGAGCGTCGATTCCGGGATGCAGTTTCCGCTTGAAACGTCATCCGGAAACCGCATCCCAGTCTGAGCCGGAATTCTGGGATGGATTTTCCGCCTGGGGCGACGTTGATGCGGGGCATGGCAGGCTGCAGTCCGATCGGCATCGCATCTGCATAGGGTTGAAGCTTTGCGCGGAGAATCCGCGTATTTGCTTCGCAAATCCGCACCGGCTTCGGCCGCCTGCCGGCGTCCTCGCCCGCTCGCTACAAACGCTTCGCGTTTGCTTAACGCCCGCGCCCTGCATAGAGTTCGATTCTCCGCGGGTGGAGGGGATCCGTCCGCGCGGGACACGGCAGGCTGTCATCCGGTCGGCATCGAATCTATATCTAGTCGAGGCTTTGCGCGGAGAATCCGCGTATTTGCTTCGCAAATACGCACCGGCTTCGGCCGCCTGTCGGCGTCCTCGCCCGCGGGCTAAAAACGCTTACGCGTTTTCCTAACGCCCGCGCCCTGCATAGAGTTCGATTCTCCGCGGTATCTGCAAGTAATAAAAAGGCAGGTAGAGACACTTCTCTACCTGCCTGTTACGTATGGTGGAGGCGCGGAGAATCGAACTCCGGTCCACGAAAGCCCCCTGATTGGCATCTCCAAGCTCAGTCGCTGGTTTAGTCTCGGACGCTTTGCGCGCAGCGACACGCTCGCGGCGTCCTAACCGGTTCGGTCTTAGCCTGCGCCATACCGATTACGTGCGCAGGAGCATTCCCCTAAAATGACGTCGCGCCGGTGTCGGGGAAATCACCGGGTTGACGCGCCGCTATAAACTAAGCAGCGAGAGCCATAGGCTCAAAAGAAGAGTTGTTGTCAATTCAATTTGACGGTACCCCTGTTTAACGAGGCGAGGAGACCTCGGCTTGCTTCCTCTCTCAGAGCTATCGTGTCGAAACCAGTCGCCCCCGAATGTCGGGAAAGTCTGGATGGCATCGGGCCTGCAAGCACCCAACAGCCATCGACTTTTCAAGGAACATACGGGACGAACCCCGCTTGTGGAGTGTTATCTTACCACGTTCTGAAAGCGGACAGCTGTTCTATGCACGAGCTGTGAAGACCCCAATGTGCGCCGCACTTCGCACTTTTGCTACCGATCGCGTCACGTATATTTTCGCCAAGCATAATTGACCCGTCGAAAGGACCGTTATGGATACCAAGCAGCAACTCGTCAATGCCCTCGCAGGCCTGGGCTCAACCATTACCGAAGCTATGGATGTCATCGAGGGCTTTGTCCCCTGCGGACATCCCGCCCTCACGGTATCGAACGCACTCGTCGCGCTGGACGCTAACGATGATGCAGCTCTCGCTCAGCAGCTTGAGACCGTCGAGGGCTTTATCGACCACGTGAGTGAGAACCGCGGCGTGACCGCCTACCACGGCATCGAGGTCGAGCTCGCGGGTCCCAAAGCCGATCTGTTCGCAGCAATCCGCGAGGTAGGCGCCCTTATGCAGACCGCAGGCGTCAAGAACACCCAGGTCAACGAGTGGGTCTACCGCAGCCTGGCCGCGCTCGACAGCTCCGACGAAAAGGCAGCCGAGCAGCTCGCAGAAAGCCCCGCCATTAAGGCCGCGCTTTTGTAAATAGCAGACGCGGGCCTCTTGGCGCATCGTCGTCCAAGAGGCCCGCAAACAGTTCGCGTCAACCGATAGCCGCGCCGCCGCGTTCGGCCAAAGCCAGAATCGGCATCATTTGGCGCGGGGTCTTTGCTGCAAGATCGGCATGTTCGAGCAGCTTGCGATCGTTAGTTACCAAATAATCGACCTGCGCGCGCTTGCACGCGGCGAGCACCAAGTTGTCCTCGTAATCGCGATGGAGCGCTAAGTATTTGTCGGCCAGCCAAAGGTCCGACGCATCTGCACCAACGGCCGTGGCGTTTTCGGTCATGTTCCGGACAAACGCCAACGCCGCATCGCCAATTGCACGGGCAGATGCCTCGTCGAGCGCTCCCCCACTGGCAAGAACGCTACGCTTCAGCTCGTGTTGGACAACGTACAGCACGTCTTTAGCGATATGCACCGGGAAGAACAACGTTGCGCCCGATTCCGTCGCCTGCCCAATAAACGCACGCGCGGCAAGCGACTCGGCATGGTCGACGCAAAACGAATCAACCCATACGTTGGCATCCACCATTATTTTGAGGGGAGCCCCGCTCACAGGATCATCCCCTTTTGGCGATAATGCTCATCCATGGCTTCGGAATAGATTGTGTCCCAATCGCGATCGTCGGATACGGGCGACGTGGCGATGCCCAGATCCGCGTAAAGCTGATCCGCCGCCGCCCATGATGCGGCGAACGGAGTATCGGGCGCGACGGCCTGCTGCCGGTTGTCGACGGCCGCAAGCACTTCCTCGCACTGCCCGCCACCCTGCGCGACCTTGGCCACGACCTTTTTGATGAGCTCGGGTAGTGACCTGCCCGAAAGCTGCAGCGCTTCCTCGGCGCGTTCTTTAACCGAGCGATCCACGCGAACATTTACCTGCACCATGCTGCCAGCAACACTCATATCGATCACGCTCCTCTCGCCTGCTATCATTGCTAGCATCACTATATAGGGCTGATAGCACACGGTCAAACGCAAAAAAGCCCGCACCCGAACGACGGCAATGCCGCCCGGGCGCAGGCCATAAACTCAAGCAAAAATGCTAGCGCAGATATGCTTTCGCGTTGCTCAGACTGTAGGCGATCGTCGAGCCGTTGTGCAGCAGCGACGACGTCTGCGGGGTAATCGCGCCGGTGATCCCCAGCGCCAACAGCGCCGAATTGGTGAGCATCACCTTAGAGTAGGAGCTCGTCAGACGATCAACGAGGCCCTGACTCATGCGGCGCAGGCGCACGATCGCGGCAAGATCCGTATCGGTCAGGATGATATCGGCGACCTCCTTGGCGATGTCGCTTCCGCCACCCATGGCCAGGCCCACGTCGGCCAGGCCCAGCGCCGGTGAGTCGTTGACGCCGTCGCCCACCATGGCAACGTGGCGCCCCTCGCTCTTAATGCGCTCCACATACGCGTATTTGTCCTCGGGCAGCAGCTCGGCCTTAAACTCGTCGACACCCGCCTCGCGCGCGATGCGCTCGGCCGTGCGCTCGGAGTCACCCGTGAGCATGACCACGTGCTTGACGCCCAGCGCATGCAGGTCGGCAATGGCCTCGCGGACCCCGGCCTTGAGCGGATCTTCGATGCCGAGCACGCCGACGACCTTTCCATCGACCGCCAGATACAGCGGCGACAGGCCCTGCATCTGGGACTCAATGCGCTCCTTAATGTCGGAATCGAGCTGCGCGCTCTCGTCTTCAAACACAAAGTGTGCCGAGCCGATAATCGCGCGACGCCCCTCGATGGACGAAGCGATGCCGTGCGCCACGATGTACTCGACGGCGGCATGGCGCTCGCGGTGCTCGAGCCCGCGCTCGCGGGCGGCGTTGACCACGGCACGCGCCACAGGATGCGGGAAATGCTCCTCCAGGCAGGCAGAAAGGCGCAGGACCTCGTCCTCGCTCCAGCCGTCGGTCGTCAGCACACAAGCCAGGCGCGGCTGCGCCTCGGTCAGCGTGCCGGTCTTATCAAACACAATGGTGTCGGCCTTGGCAAACGACTCAAAGTACTTCGCGCCCTTGACCATGACGCCCATCTTGGCGGCATCGCTCATGGCAGTCATGACGGCAACGGAACCCGTGAGCTTGAGTGCGCACGAGTAGTCGACCATCAGCGCCGCCGAGGTCTTGATGAGGCTGCGGGTGGTAAGCGCAACCAGGCCCGCGAGCAGGAAGTTCCACGGGACGATCTTGTTGGCAAGGTCCTCCATATGCGACTGGCCCTCGGACTTGAGCGAGTCGGCCGTCTGCACGAGCGAGACGATTGAGCGCAGTTTGGTTTGCGCCGTATTGGCGCGCACACGCACCAAGATGCCGCCGTCTTCCACGACGGTACCGGCGAACACGTCGTCGCCCACGCTGCGCTCGACGGCCAGCGGCTCGCCGGTCAGGGTCGCCTGGTTGACCATAGCGCTCCCCTGCTCGACAACACCGTCGATGCAGATGGACATGCCGGTGCGCACGGCGACCAAGTCGCCGGGCTCGAGCTCGGTGGCGGCAACGCTTACCTCGGTGTCGCCGACGACCTTTTGCGCCTTGTCGGGCACGTCGAGCAGCGAGTTGATGAGCTCGTTTTCGCTCATGGCGCGGGTGTAGTCCTCGAGCAGCTCGCCCACGTTGAGCAGGAACATCGTCTGGCCCGCGGTGTCGACATCACGCTTGACGAACGAAATGCCGATGGCCGAAGCGTCGAGCACGGGAACGGTCAGGCGCGGCTGCGCGAGCTCACGGAGGGCGGCGCGCAAAAAGGTCATGTAACCGGCCACGACAAACACCGCACGCAGAGGCGTCGGCAAGAACCAGCGACGTGCGTAATGGGCACCGATAAGTGTGGCAAGATCCATGACGAGCTTGTGCTTGCGTGGCTCAAGCTGCATCACGTAGCCTGTCTTTGCGTCGGCAATGGCCTGAGCGTCGAGCGCACCGACGGCGGCCAGCACGGCATCGCGGCGCGACTCGTCGTATTCGAGCGCCATCTGGCCAATACGGCCGTAGACGCGCACCTTGTGCACGCCGTCGATATCGCCGCTGAGCTTAAGAAGTGCATCGAGATCGCTCTCTGGCACAGGACCCGCCAATTGAAGACGGGTCCTGCCGGGGATCTCGCTGATAATCGAGAATCTCATAGTTTGTGCCTGGAAGCGTTACTCGGCTGCCTCGTCAGCAGCGGCCTCGCTCTGGGTGATGTAAGCCGCCTCGGCAACCATGTCGTCGACATTAGCCTTGGCCTGCTCGACCATGTCCTGGTAGCCGTTCTTGATGCGCATACCGCACGCAATACCCTGCACGCAGGCATTCTTGACCGGAGCGCTGGTAAGCAGCTTGATGCCGGCCGTGCCAAGCAGAAAACCGCCACCGACAAGCAGGGTATTGAACGTCGACTTCTTCATGTTGCTTCTCCCTTTTGCCGCATTGGACGCGGCATGGTGCCTCAGCACCCGAGTAAACAAGTTTGCTCGAGCACGCTTTTGAAATATCTCAATTTTATCTAACTATCTAGGTCAGCCATGGCTAACCTTTTGAAAATTAACGATGCGGAGTAACCGATTGTCAATGTGAGAAAGGGACTGTCCCTTTGCCCCTTCTTACAACTGCCAGGTAGCTGCTTCCTTTTGCAGCGCCACCATGCGGGCGAATTCTCCACCTGCCGCCTTGAGCTGCGCCGGAGTGCCCTGCTCGGCAACCACACCATCCTTGAGTACAACGATTTTGTCGGCATTTTCCACCGTACGCATACGGTGGGCAATAACGATAACCGTCTTACCTGCAAGCAGACGGGAGAGCGCCTGCTGAACCACGGTCTCGTTCTCCACATCCAAACTCGCCGTCGCCTCGTCCAACAGCACGATAGGCGCGTCTTTGAGCAGCGCACGGGCGATAGAGATGCGCTGGCGCTCGCCGCCGGACAGCTTGGAGCCGTTCTCGCCAATCATAGTGTCATAGCCCTGCGGCATGCGGCTCACAAACTCGTCGCAGTTGGCGGCACGCGCGGCAGCAAGCACTTCCTCATCGGTGGCATCGCGACGACCGAGACGGATGTTTCCCATCACCGTGTCGTCAAAGAGCAGCACGTCTTGGAACACAATGGCGTAGTCGCGCAGCAGCACCTCGGGATCGACGCTCGCAACATCCACACCGCCCACGGTGACCGTGCCTTCGGTGGCGTCCCAAAAGCGCGCGGCCAGGCGGCTCACCGTAGACTTACCGGAGCCCGAAGGACCGACCAGTGCCGTGACCTCGCCTTCCTTGGCGGTAAAGCTCACATCGGTAAGAACTTTCTCGCCGGCGCGGCCGTCCTCGCCCGCACCATAGCCAAATGCCACGTGATCGAACACCACATCGTGGCCCACGGGCTCAAATTTCTCGCTGCCCCGCGCCACAGGCTCTTCCATGATGGAACGCATGCGCTTGGCCGACGACTCGGCGGCAAACAGCTCGGACATCAGCATCAGTGCCTGATCGAAGGGCGCATAAATGCGGCTCACCATAAGCAGGAAGGCAAACATCACCAAAAAGTCGACCTGGCCGGAGGCGACCATCGCAGCGCCCGTGACCAACGTGGTGGCAATCCCCAGGCGCAGGATGGCAAAGGCGGAGTTGACCAAAAGCCCATTGGCGAGCTCGCCTTTGGTGGTCTCGCGCTCCTCGGCATCGATCACGGCGTTGAGCCCCTCAAGATAATGAGCCTCCTGGTTGGTGGCGCGGATCTCGCGCACGCAGTCGAGCGTCTCCTGGATCGCCTCGGTAACCTTGACCTTCTCGGCGCGCACATGGTCGAACACCGGGGTCATGGGGCCGCGTGTCAGATACAGCACGGCAAAGGCCACGGGAACGCTCCAAAACGCCGCGATCGCCAGCTGCCAGCAAAAGAACAGCGACGCCACGAACACAATGGCGCTTGCGATGATGGCACCCCAAAGCTCTCCCAGCACGTGGCTGTAGGCGTGCTCCATGGCCTGGACGTCGCCCATGATGGTCTCGGTTAAATCGGCCAGATCACGACGGCCAAAAAACGACAGCGGCAGCTTGCGCAAGCGCTCGGCAATCTCCATACGCTGCTTGCCGCACTCCTCGTAAAAGATGCAGTAGGTGTAGTAATACTGCTGCCAGTTAGAGGCAAAGAGCAACACGAAAAAGACCAGGAGGCCGCCCACAATCGGCAGGGCATCCGGCAGGTCGGCACCGGTGGCGAGATGTTCGACAAAACCGGCCATGACCAGGAACAATAAGCCCATGCCGGCCATGGTAATGAGATTGGTGAGCGTGGTCCAGAAAATGCCGCGTTTTACGCCGGCGACGCCTTTATCGGATAGGAAATACTTCTTTTGGAATGAGGCGAACATTTAGGCCTCGCCTCCCTTCGTGACGGCGGCATCCGCGGCAGCAGTGATCTTCCAGCTCGCGGCCTGTTCGTATTCGGCCCACATCTTGGCGTACAGGCCGTTTTGGGACAGCAGCTCGGCATGGGTGCCAGTCTCCTGCACGCTACCTTGGTTGAGCACCACGATCTTGTCGGCCCCCACCACGGTCGAAAGCCGGTGTGCGATCATAATGACCGTGCGACCCGCCGCCAGCTTGCTAAAGGCGCGCTGGATGAGCGCCTCGTTCTCGGGATCGGCAAACGCCGTGGCCTCATCGAGCACCACGATAGGCGCGTCTTTAAGGATCGCGCGGGCGAGTGCCACGCGCTGCACCTCGCCGCCCGAAAGATATGCCCCTCCAGCACCGAGCATGGTGTTAATACCCTGCGGGAGCTTGGCCACAATGTCGTCGCACTGAGCTGCGGAGAGGGCCGCACGCACTTCGTCGTCAGTGGCCGTAGGCTTGGAAGCGCGCACGTTATCGGCAAGTGTTTGCCGGAACAGCTGGTTGGTCTGGAACACGAAGGCGACCTGGTCCATAAGCTCGTGCGGATCCATATCGCGAACGTCCACACCACCTACGAGCACTCGACCCGAGGAAACATCCCAAAAACGAGGAATCAGGCTTGCGCAGGTTGACTTGCCGCCGCCCGAAGGACCCACAAGCGCAAGGGCACTACCAGCGGGAACGCTGAAACTTACATGGCTAACGGCAGGTGCTTCGGCACCCTCGTACGTAAAGCTCACGTCCTCAAATCGCACGTCGCCGCCGGCAGGGTGCTTGGGTTGCGCGGGCACGGAGAGCCGTTTGGAATCCATGACGCTTCGAATGCGAGCCAGCGAATCGGCACTCATCTGAGAGGCCTCGCCCACAAACATGAGCTTGGTCATGGCCGTCGGTACCACGGCCGAAAATATCGCGTAAAACGTGAAGTTGGCCATAAAATGCGCGAAGTCCGTCTCGCCCGGCGCCAACAGCAACGCCACGGGCAACAGGAATGTCACAAGACCATTGAGCGCGGTAAGGTTGAGTACCTGCGGACCTCGGCAAAACGTGCCCGCATAGCTTTGTGCCATGTCGGCGTATTCGGCGATCGCGTCGTGGAACGCCTTAAAGGAATAGACCGTCTGCTGAAACACCTTGACCACGGGAATGCCGCGTACGTATTCGGTACCGGTCTTGTTCATCTTGACCAGCGCGCCCATGTAGGCCTTCATAAACTCGGCGCCCTTGCCGCTCATCATGGTGGCCATGGCGCCAAGCGAAATGGCCACCGAGATAAGGCATGCCGCGCCCAAGCGCCAATCGAGGGCGAAAAGCAGCACGAGCAGACCTGCGACCATGGCGGTGGCGCCGGCGATATCGGGTAGCATGTGCGCGAGCAGGGTCTCGGTGGAGGCGGCGCATCCGTCTACGATACGGCGCAGCTCACCGGTGGCGTGTGTGTCAAAGTAGCCGAGCGGCAGCTTAAGCAGGTGCTCGCTCGTAGTCTTGCGGATATTGGACGCGCAGCGAAACGCAGACAGGTGCGTGCACATGAGCCCCACGAAATAGACCACGATGCTTGCCAGCGCAAACCCCACGGCCCACCAGCCATACGTCGCGATGTCGCAGGCTTCGCTCCAGTTAGGTGCCACGGCGATCAGATCGCGCGCGACAAGCCAAATGCACACGTACGGGCCAAAGCTCAGCAGCTGCGAGAACGCCGAGAGGGCCATGCCCAAATATGTTAGGATTTTACGGTCGCCGGCATATGCAAGCAGCTCGCCGATACCGCCGCCTTCCTTTTTTGATCCCTTTGCCATGAGATTCCTTTCTAACGGCTTGAGAGTTAACCGTAATGAACTTATCATTGATGTGTTAGCCATGGCTCACAATTGAGCCAGGCGTGGACGTTTCTGCAAAGGAAAGGGACGCTTTTGCAAATACGGCGGGCAGCGACCGACATAACCGAGCTCTACGCACCGCAGTTTGAGCAGTTTGGCCTGGAGCTTACCGGCAAGGGCGCCGTCTTTACCGGCGAGGTGGCAAACGATCGGGCGCACGGACGCGCATGGATCATGCCCCTCTCCCCCGCCTGCATCGTTATGGAGCATTTCATTACCCCGATGCACGATATGTACCTGGCCGAATACACACCCGAACCGTACGCGTGCGTGAGCGAAGTCAGCGCGCCCACGCTCATGTGCATGCCCGAAGCCGGCATAACGCCTGCGAACCTTAAACCCTTGCATGGACCGTGGCCGAACAGCGCGGTGTGCAGCTTTATCCAAGATAGCTGCGGCGAGGAACTAAGTCCGCTGTTTGCAGGGCAGCTTTATCACTCGCGCTCGGTGCTCTTTTTGCCCGGGTATTTTGACGAGCTGGAGCATCGGTATCCCACTGAGTTCGTGGGAGTCTTTGAAGCGTTTGCCGAGCCATGGCACGAGGAGGCGACGTCTGCCATCTGCCACACGCTGCGCCGGATTAACGAGGAACGCGCCCGCACCGTAGGCGGACACGTCTATATGCAAGGCATCGTGGAGACCATGGTCGCGGAGCTCGCCTGTTCGCGCGCGGCCCACAAGCAGGCGCGGCGGGCGGCAGACACACGCGCCAGCATAACCATTGCCGAAGAAGCAACGGCAATGATTGAGCGCGCGCTCGACAAAGGCAGACGTGTGGGTATCAACGAGGTGGCCGAGGGGCTCTACACAAGCCGCTCCAAGCTATGCGCCACCTTTAAGGCCCAAACTGGCGAGTCCCTGGGCGCCTACATTCGCAGACGCCGTATGGAGCGAGCACAGGACCTTTTGGCCGATAGCTCGCTCACGATAGCGCAGGTCGCAGAGCGTCTAGGCTACCCTCAGCAGGCCGCCTTCGCCCAAGCCTTCAAGCAACACACCGGCACCACCCCCACCACCTGGCGCTCCCAACATCAATAAAAAGACGGCAAAGGGACAGCCCTATGAGTTCCACACGCAGTGTGACAAAGGGACTGTCCCTTTGTCACATTTACAAAAATGGGCGCGCCAACGGCGCGCCCATTCACTCTATTCCATTCAGCCCCACCTGACCCGAACGGCCGAGTCGTCGCAGAACCCGGGAGCCCCGGCAGGGCGGGTGCTTGCTCAAAATGAGTTCCGCACGCAAAGAAGGCCACTTAATGTGGCCTTCGTCTTGCGCAGGACTG